>DATHWA010000030.1:0-2373 GCA_035461025.1 Gillisia sp.
CGGCCCGGACAGACCTAAGTCCCTGGCGCGATATCTGGATAATCAGGCATATACGAAATGGCTGCAGGATACTGCAGCAGCAGTGGAAGAAGACCTGCTGCTTGCTAAAGATCTAAGGGAAGAAAACCGGGACCTGGATGGACTCCTGGCTAGTTACTCACATTTATCTGATTATTACAAAGACAATAACCAGCCTCTTTCCAGGCAATATGCTGAAAAATTGTTGCAAACTTCAGTTGAATTTGAGAACCATTCCGCAGAACTGAAAGGACTTGAAAGATTGATTGGACTTTCGAGCGGGCAGGAAGCAAAAGATTTTGCAACCAGATTTATCACCCTAAATGACAGTGTGAACCGAAACAATCTGAAGGTGCAAAATACCTTTGCAAAAATAAGATTTGACGAGGAGCGAAAGCAACAGGAAATATTTGGTCTTGAAGCGAAAAACTCCCGTCAGGAGCTTGAAACTCAAAAGATGCGTGACCGTGTTATCATTGCCTCCTTAATTGGGATCATCCTGTTGCTGGGTGCTATTTTTCTGTTTTATCACTTCCGTCAGCGACACCGCAAGGAAAAAATTCGAGAGGTATATAAAACAGAAAGCAGGATTTCCAAGGTAATTCACGATGAACTTGCCAATGATATTTTCAACATTATGAGTGCCCTGGAACCTGTCGCCCCGGTACCTATTATTGACAAGCTGGAAAATATTTATTTGCGTACCAGGGATATTTCAAGGGAGAATAGTGATATAGATACAGGACCAAATTACCTCGAGGGGCTGCTGGCCACCCTCTCCAATAATACTCCGGATGATGCCAAACTCATCATTCGTGGTGAAAACGACGTGAATTGGGAAAAGATTTCGGCAGAAAAGAAGATCGTGGTCTACCGCGTTCTGCAGGAATTAATGGTAAATATGAAAAAACATAGCAGGGCAAACCTGGTGGCAATTTCTTTTTCAGAAACAGGTAAAAAGCTGGATATCAATTACTCAGATACGGGTAAAGGCGTAGATTTTAGTGCTACAACAAAGAGTGGCGGACTCCAAAATGTGGAAAACCGTATTTTTTCTCTAAACGGAAGGCTTAACTTTGAATCTCAGGAAGGAAAGGGCTTTAAAGTATCAATGCAAATTCCTGTTTAATTTGCCGTTATGTTTAAAAAAATTTTGGTAGCAGAAGACATGGACAGCATAAACCACGCTGTGGGAAGTGTGCTGAAGGATTTTAATATCCCGGAGGTAGTTCATGCCCAATATTGCGATAAGGCTTATCTCCTTGCCAAAAAAGCACTCATGGATAATGAGCCCTTTGATTTGCTTATTTGTGACCTGTCTTTTAAAAGAGATCATCTGGACGAAAAAATTACTTCGGGAAAAGAACTCATAGAAAAGATCAAAAAAGAAGATCCTAACATTAAGGTGATCGTCAATTCCATTGAAGATCATCCTCACACTGTAAAATCGCTTTGGGATACCGGTCACATTAACGCGTATGTGTGTAAAGACCGCAACGGAATGAGTGAACTTAAAGAGGCGATTTTTCAGCTTAAACGCGGGAAAACTTATAATTCTCCCAGGATTGAAAGAAGCCTGAAACAGGAGAATCTCATAACCCTTGATCCTTTTGAGGTAAATTTGTTGAACTTTGTTTCACAAGGACTTACGCAGGAAGAGATTAGGGCAAAACTTAAGCAAAAGAATATTAAACCCAGCAGTAAAAGTGCCATTGAAAAACGGCTAAAGGAACTGCGGGAAAATTTTAATGCGAAAACCACAGCACATCTCATAAGTATCGTAAAAGACTTAAAACTTATATAGTACAACTTTAGGAAAGTGTCGGTTCTTGATTTGACCATTTGGGTAGGGCCTTTGGGAAGAGTCAGGGCCGGCATTCCTATTCCTGCAGTCTGTTTCGATTTTCTTGGAACTGTTTTTATTTCTTCCACACAGTAGGTAACATTTATTTTTTATTCGGCTAAGTAAACCTTGGTTTTCTTATAAGCCGCGACAGGCGGGAATATATAACGATGGGTGTTCCAACATATCGAATAAAGAGGGCGCATTTTTTATAATCCCTGCAAGGGCACAATATTTTGGCGATTGGTGTAGTCCATCGTATAAAAATTGACATATTAAGATAGCCCTTCAAGGGCGCAATATATTAATGATGAATGTGGTCCATCGTATAAAAATTGACATATTAAAAAAGCCCTGCAGGGGCGCAATATACTAGCGATGGGTGTAGCCCATCGTTTAACAATTGATAAATTAAAAAAGCCCTGCAGGGGCGCAATAAATAATACAATGCACAAATCATTCGGAAATATTATGCCCTTGTTATCATTCCAAAACACGAGGATTGATGTACC
>DATHWA010000031.1:0-2342 GCA_035461025.1 Gillisia sp.
GTGTTTGCGATTGTTTCAGTATTTATCGCTTGTGAAGAAAGTAATAACAATCCAGAAAAAGCGGAATTATGGCTTACCACTCTGGATCAACAATCTTTATTGGAGCGGTCTGAAATTAATATAAACAGTACTGAAGAAACAGAGGCTCACGCAACAATAACTATTGATACCTCTACAACTTTTCAGGAAATAGATGGCTTTGGTTATACGCTTACAGGTGGAAGTGCAATGCACATCAATGCTATGAGTGATAATGCAAAGACAGATCTAATTCAGGAATTATTTGGAACGAGCGAAGGAGATTTAGGAGTAAGTTATTTGAGATTAAGCATTGGAGCGTCAGACCTTGATGAGGCAACCTTTTCTTATAATGATCTTCCGGAAGGGGAAACAGATGAATCTCTTGAGAGATTTAGCCTGGCCTATGACACCCTTCATTTAATCCCGGTTTTAAAGAAAATTCTTGAAGTTTCCCCGGATATTAAAATCATGGGATCACCCTGGTCCCCACCAACCTGGATGAAAGATAACAATGATACACGAGGAGGGAGTTTAAAGGAAGAATTTTATCCAGCCTATGCAAATTACTTCGTGAAATACATTGAGGCAATGGCAGAGGAGGGAATTACAATTGATGCCATAACCGTTCAAAATGAGCCATTGCATCCGGGTAACAATCCAAGTTTACTGATGGAGGCTGAAGACCAGGCGGACTTTGTGAAAAACCATTTAGGTCCTGTATTTGAGCAAAATGGAATTGCTACAAAAATCATTCTTTATGATCATAATGCTGACAGACCTGATTATCCAATTTCCATTTTAGACGATCCGGAAGCGGCAAAATATATAGATGGTTCAGCTTTCCATTTATATGGAGGTACGATAGATGCTTTATCACAAGTTCACGAAGCTCATCCAGATAAGAATATTTATTTCACCGAGCAATGGGTAGGAGCTCCCGGAGATTTTTCCAAGGAATTGACCTGGCATATTGAGAATCTTATCATTGGTGCAACAAGAAACTGGAGCCGGAATGTACTGGAATGGAACCTTGCTGCAGACGAAAATCAAAAACCTCATACAGACAGAGGTGGTTGTGATCGTTGTCTTGGAGCACTTACCATCTCCGGGGACGAGGTTACAAGGGAACCTGCTTACTATATAATAGGACAGGCTTCTAAATTTGTTCGTCCGGGATCTGTACGCGTAGCTTCAAATGAGCCAGATAATTTACCAAATGTGGCTTTTAAAACGCCTGAAGGAAAAACAGCAGTGGTCATTCAGAATAAAGCTGAAGAAGAAAGAATAGTTAAAGTAGAATTAAGTGGAAGTGAGGTTTTTGTAACTCTTCCTGCAGGTGCTGTGGGAACCTTAGTATTATAGAGATGAAAATAAGACAACTTGTATTGATATGCAGCTTCCTGGTTTTAAACCTTGTTGCTGTGTTTGCACAGGATCAACAACGCCTTGATAAGGATGAAATCAACGTTCGTGCCCAGGAAATTTTGGAAAAAATGACGCTGGAGGAAAAGGTAGGCCAAATGACCCAGGTTACACTTGATGTTATTGGGGAAGGGGAGAGTCGATTTTCCAGCTATGAACCGTTTAATTTGGATAAAGACCTTTTAAAAAAGGCGATTACAGAATACAAGGTGGGATCTTTTTTAAATACAGCCAATAATAGGGCTTTAACTAAGGAAAAATGGTATTCCATTATTAGTGAAATTCAGGAAACTAATACAAAAAAAAGTAGGCTAAACATTCCTATTATCTATGGAGTAGATGAAATTCACGGTGCAACCTATACTGCTGGAGCAACTATGTTTCCTCAACAAATAGCTCAGGCTGCAAGTAGGAATCCGGAACTTGTGGAACAGGGAGCTGCAATTACTGCCTACGAAACAAGGGCAAGCGGTATTTCCTGGAATTTTTCACCTGTACTGGATTTGGGAATGGACCCCCGTTTTTCCCGTATGTGGGAATCCTTTGGGGAAGACCCATATTTAACCTCTGTCCTGGGAGTGGCAATGATAGATGGCTATGAAGGAAAAGATAATAATATTGGGCATCCTGAGCATCTTGCATCCAGTTTAAAGCACTTTTTAGGATATCATGCGGTTACATCCGGGAAGGATCGAACCCCCGCCTATATTCCTGAGGATGCTTTGCGGGAATATCATTTACCACCCTTTAAGGCAGCAATAGATGCGGGAGCACATACCATTATGGTAAATTCCGGTATAATCAATGGGGTACCTGTACATGCCAATTATGACCTGCTTACTTCAATGCTCAAGGAAGAACTAAATTTTGAGGGGCTGGTAGTAACAGATTGGGCAGAT
>DATHWA010000032.1:0-20112 GCA_035461025.1 Gillisia sp.
TGCATCTCGAGGGACCTACCTTTTGCACAAAAACGCTTCACAGATACTGAAGGGATTAAGAATGTGACAAATTTATCAGATTTTAGACAGGGTGATTTTGGAAAAGACTACGGTGTTGAAATGATGGATGGGCCAATGGCCGGTCTCCTCTCACGAGCAGTAATAGTTTTGGATGAAGAAGGTAAAGTTTTGCATAGCCAGCAAGTTAACAATATAGATGATGAGCCAGATTACCTTGAAGCTCTCAAACCGCTGCTGTAATGCGCGACAGTTACCTTGGAAAAAGAATAAAAGGAGGCGGATATGCAATAAAGGGAGCGTGGATTCTAATACGTTCTGAGCCAAGTATACAGGTGCAAATTGGAATATCTATCTTTATTACAATTGCAGGTTTTTATTATGATATTACCAAAACCGAATGGATGTTCCAGGTTTTCGCAATTGGATTAGTGCTTAGCAGCGAAGGGCTTAATAGTGCCGTAGAGGGAATAGCCGATTTCGTTCACCCCGATTTTCATACCAAAATTGGCTACATCAAGGATATAGCAGCAGGCGCTGTCCTTTTTGCAGCCTTGACCGCGGTGATCATCGCCGCATTTATTTATCTTCCCTATATCTTTGGGTAAAACCGTTATGTTCTAAAACCAACCTAACAGCCAATGGTAGCTCAGAAACCCACCAACATTCCTTGCTTGATATTAGAGTCCTGAAACAAACAAAGCTTTTTAAGGGCCTATTTTAAGTAGGACATATAGTATTAATTAGTATGAGACCTGGAAAAATCTGAAATAATATATGTGCACGTAAGACAAAATTTTGCGTTTCCCTCCCTCAAAAAGACGTTATAGAAATACATCTCAAAGCCCCGGGAATAATTAAGGAATTAATTCGTTAGATTTGGATAGATAAAGGAATTGGATACATTTGTTCAAATTGAGTTTCTTTTATTTATTTTAGACAGATGCTAATTAGTATTTTTGCAGAAATTCCCCATACAATATATGGCAAGTAAAAAAGCCTCCACTAAAAAGAAGAAGAATACCAGTGGTTTAAAAAAACCAACCTTTAAATTTTCAAGGCAGCAAAAAGTTGTGCTGGGTAGTTTCCTTATGCTACTGGGCCTTGCAATGCTCATCGCCTTCATTTCTTTTTTATTTAACTGGCAGGCAGATCAAAGCACGCTTCAGGAATTGGGCAACCGCGAATTGGAAACCAAAAATTGGCTAAGCAAGTTTGGTGCTGCAGTAAGTGACTTCTTTATATACCGCGGCTTTGGATTGGCAGCCTTCATCCTTGCGGGCCTGGTAACGATAACCGGAATTTTTCTTTTCTTCAATTTCAAAATGAAGAACCTTTTTACCTACTGGTTTTGGGGTCTTATAATGATGTTATGGTGGGCAGTATTTTTTGGCTTCTTTGCTGAAAGTAACACACTTCTAGGCGGCCGGGTAGGATACGAAGTAAACGACTATTTACAGGATTACATAGGTTTTATAGGTACAATTCTTTTATTAACCTTTATGTTCATCGCTTATTTCGTCATACGTTTAAAGATCACCCCGGAGATTATAGGAGAATTCATTCAATCTAAAAGGAAAAGTGTTTCTGAAGATTTTCAGCCCGCAGTATCTGCTGAAAAGAATTCAGCACAGAAGACGTATGAAGAGAAGGAATGGGTTGAGAAAACAGCTGAAGAAAAGGAAGAGAAACCTGTCACTTTTTCCATAAAAGAAGAGAAACCAAAAGGTTCTCCCGTCCCCTCCCCGACCCCTGCCGTAAAAGAGGAAGATGACGTGCAAATGGAAATTGAAACTACGGAAGAGGAAGAAGTTGAAGATACCCTTAGTCACAAACTGGTTAAGGATTTTGGGGAGTTTGATCCTACTTTGGAACTTAAAAACTACAAATGGCCTACCATAGATCTTCTAAAGGATTACAACACCAACGGGGGAGGTATAACTGTAGACCAGCAGGAACTGGAGGAAAATAAGAACACAATTGTCGCAACCCTCAAAAATTATAAAATTGAGATTGCCCAGATAAAAGCTACAGTAGGCCCTACCGTGACCTTATATGAGATCGTGCCCGAAGCCGGGATAAGGATTTCCAAGATCAAGAATTTGGAAGATGATATCGCATTATCACTTTCAGCTCTTGGAATACGTATTATCGCTCCAATTCCGGGTAAAGGAACTATAGGTATTGAGGTTCCAAATAAGAATTCTACTATTGTTTCCATGCGCTCTGTAATTGCCTCTCCTAAATTTCAGAATGCAGAAATGGAACTGCCAATGGCACTTGGTAAAACTATTTCCAATGAAACATTTGTAGTGGATCTCGCAAAAATGCCTCACCTTCTTATGGCGGGTGCCACAGGGCAGGGAAAATCTGTTGGACTCAATGCGATCCTTACCTCCCTGCTTTATTGTAAACATCCTGCAGAGGTGAAATTTGTACTTGTAGATCCTAAAAAAGTAGAACTTACTCTGTTCAACAAAATTGAAAGACATTATCTCGCCAAATTACCGAATACGGATGATGCTATAATAACAGATAACACCAAAGTTATTAATACCCTTAACTCCCTTTGTATCGAGATGGACGATCGCTACAATTTGCTTAAGGATGCAATGGTGAGGAACATCAAGGAATACAACGTAAAATTCAAAGCCAGGAAATTAAATCCTGAAAACGGACATAAGTTCCTCCCATATATAGTGCTGGTAGTAGATGAATTTGCAGATCTTATAATGACTGCAGGGAAAGAGGTGGAAGCGCCAATAGCACGTCTTGCACAGCTTGCACGAGCAATTGGTATTCATTTGATCATTGCAACCCAGAGACCTTCTGTAAACGTAATTACAGGAATTATAAAAGCTAACTTCCCGGCTCGTATAGCTTTTAGGGTAACTTCCAAAATTGATTCCCGTACAATCCTTGACAGCCAGGGTGCAGATCAATTAATTGGTCGAGGGGATATGTTGTTCACTCAGGGAAATGATCTTATAAGATTGCAATGTGCATTTGTAGACACTCCGGAGGTAGATAAGATCACAGAATTTATTGGTTCTCAAAAAGCTTATCCGGACGCTCATCTCCTGCCGGAATACGATACAGAGGAAAGTGGCACAGGACTTGATATTGATGTAAGCGAACGCGATAAATTGTTCCGCGAAGCCGCCGAAGTCATAGTTTTAGCCCAACAGGGATCGGCCTCTTTACTGCAAAGAAAATTGAAATTAGGATATAACCGCGCAGGGCGACTTATAGATCAATTGGAAGCTGCAGGAGTTGTAGGACCCTTTGAAGGTAGTAAGGCAAGACAGGTTTTGGTTACAGATATCGCTTCATTAGAACAATTGCTTAATGAAGAAAACCAATATTAAAAAAAATCAAATGAAAAGATTACCTATTTTCCTTATTGCCCTATTAACCATGTTCTCTGTAAATGCTCAAAATGCAGATAAAGCAAAGGCATTGCTTAATGAAGTTAGCTCCAAGGTGAAATCCTACGATAACATGGTGATTGACTTTAAATACACCCTGGAAAATCAGGCCGAAGGTGTAAACCAGGAGACCCGTGGAGATGTAAGCATCAAGGGCGATAAATACGTGCTGAACCTAATGGGAACTACCCAGTTATTTGACGGCAAAAAGATCTACACTATTATTCCGGAGGATCAGGAAATAAACGTTTCCAATTATATTGAAGAGGACGCCAATAACATCACCCCTTCCAAAATGTTTACTTTTTATGAAGATGGTTACACCTATAAATGGGATATCACTCAGGATGTGAAGGGAAGAAAGATCCAATATATTAAGCTTACACCCATAGATAGTAATGCAGATGTAAAAAATATATTACTTGGAATAGATAGCCAGACAAAGAATATTTATAACCTTATTCAAACTCAGGATAACGGTACAAAGATTACTATAACTGTAAAGAGTTTTAAAAACAACCAGCCACTGGCACAAAACCTGTTCACTTTTTCTGAGAACAGATATAAAGATTATTACATCAACAGGTTAGATTAATTTTGAAGATCCTAGATAAATACATACTGGTAAGTTACTTAAAGACTTTCTTAACTGTTTTTATTATCCTCATGTTCATCTTTGTACTCCAGACGATCTGGCTGTACATAGGTGAACTTGCTGGAAAGGATCTTGACGCCGGAATCATTGGAAGGTTCCTGATTTATTTTTCCCCTAAGTTAATCCCTCTGGTTCTCCCGTTGTCCATTCTCCTCACTTCCATAATGGTGTTTGGAAGTTTTGCTGAAAATTATGAATTTGCAGCTATGAAATCCTCCGGAATCTCATTGCAGCGTGCGATGCGAAGCCTTACATTCTTTATTTTATTCCTTAGCGTAACAGCTTTCTTTTTTGCCAATAATGTGATACCTGCAGCGGAGTTTAAATCTATTAACCTGCGGAAGAATATTGCACAATTGAAACCCGCCATGGCAATTTCTGAAGGGATCTTTAACGAGGTGGGAACATTTAATATCAAGGTTGAAAAGAAAACGGGAGATAATGACCAGTTCCTGGAAGACGTTATTATTCACGAAAAATCAAACCAGGGCGGGAATTTAAAGGTTATAAAAGCTAATCACGGTGAACTGGTAGGTAGCACAGATTCTGATGTTTTATCCCTTATCCTGCGAGATGGAAATTATTATGATGAAATACCGCAAAACGATCCTTCCAAACGTGCCAATAAACCTTTTGCGAAAAGTTATTTTGAGGAATATGTGATCAATATAGACATTTCCAGTTTCAACGATGTGGACCTGGCAGATGAGAATTACAGGAATTCCCAGAATATGCTGAAGATCTCTGAACTCAATCAAAGTATAGACTCTTTTTCTACGGCATACCAACAGGAAAAATTTAAATTTTCCAATGTTATTTATAACCGAAGTGGTGCACCTCAGGTGGCAGCAAATTTCACACCCCGGGACAGCGTCCGGGAGATAGAAAATTCTGTCCTTGAACTCTATGATACAGACACAGGCCTGCAAATCGTAAACCTTAGTCTGGGTTCTGTTAATGCTTTGGTTGCTACTGTAGGTATAAAAAAGCAGGAATTTAGGAATAGCATTAAACAGCTCAATAAATTTGAGATCGCTTTGCATGAAAAATATGTTCTGGCCTTTGCCTGTGTAGTTTTATTCTTCGTAGGTGCTCCACTTGGAGCGATCATAAGGAAAGGTGGAATGGGCCTCCCAATGGTAGTTGCTATTCTTATATTCCTTACATATCATTTTATTGGAATTTTTGCAAAGAACAGTGCAGAGGATGGAAGTATAAGCCCCGTTCTTGCAGCCTGGCTCTCCACAATTATTATGATGCCTCTTGGAGTTTTCTTTACCTATAGGGCCACCACAGATCAGGGCTTACTTGGATTCGGGAATATAATACAGCCAATAGGTAAATTCCTGAAAAAACTCTCATTCTCGAAGAAGGAAACAAAATAGATTAAATACCTTTGCAACCTCATAATTAACAAAAATACTGTGCAAAATACCACATCCCAGAATAAAATAGTACTTCACACAATTAAGGAAGCTATTGATGATATTCGTGAAGGAAAGGTCATTATAGTTGTAGACGATATAGACCGGGAAAATGAAGGCGATTTCCTCGCAGCTGCAGAAAAAGTTACCCCGGAAATGATCAATTTCATGGCTACTCATGGGCGCGGACTTATTTGTGCTCCTATTACAGAAGAGCGTTGCAAGGAACTAAAACTGGAGATGATGGTTGGCAACAACACAGATCCCATGGAAACTGCTTTCACAATTTCTGTAGATCTCAAAGGAGATGGAGTTACCACGGGAATTTCAGCATCAGATAGGGCTAAGACTGTAAAATCCCTTATCGATCCGGACACACGACCTGGTGATTTAAGCCGTCCCGGTCATATCTTTCCGCTTAAAGCAAAAGAAGGTGGGGTATTAAGAAGAACCGGGCACACAGAGGCTGCTATTGACTTTGCGCGTCTTGCCGGTTTTCAACCTGCAGGAGTAATTGTTGAGATAATGAATGAAGATGGGACAATGGCAAGGCTACCACAGCTCATTGATGTAGCGCGTAAGTTTGACCTTAAACTTGTGTCTATTGAAGATCTTGTCGCTTACCGGATGCAGCACGATTCGCTTATTGAAAAAAAGGAGGATTTTGATATACAAACAAGATTCGGAACTTTTAGGTTAAGGGCTTACCAGCAAACTACCAACAACCAAATTCATATAGCACTTACCAAAGGAGCATGGAAACCTACAGAGGAAATTTTGGTGCGGGTTAATTCTACTTTGGTTAACAATGATATCCTTGGCACTTTAACTAATAATGCAGACAAGAAGCTGGACGATATGTTCAAAGCAATTAATGAAGAGGGAAAAGGTGCAATTGTTTTCATTAATCAGGAAAGCCAGTCACTAAATTTGCTAAAAAGGCTGAATGAACTTAAGGAGCGCCAGAAGCAGGGAGAAATGAAAGCCCCTCCAATTATTATGGATACCAAAGATTTTGGAATTGGTGCACAGATCCTTCACGACCTTGAGATCCATAAAATTAAATTACTGTCCAACTCTGGACAAACTAAAAGGGTTGGGATGATTGGATACGGCCTTGAGATAACCGAATATGTAAATTACTAGCCCGGTAAATCTGGCCTAATTAGAAGTTTTACTATAAATTAGATCGAGGAGTAATTTATGAAGGTATAAAATATTGCTGAAGAATTTTTCAGGTTACAATTCTATAATTATATCATCAATTGGACTTCGTCTCTTTTTCCAGATTAAATTGAAGAGTTATTTCTGAAGGATATAAAATATTGCTGAATGATTTTTCAGGTTACAGTTCTATAATTACATCATCTATTGGTCGTCGTACTTTTTTAAATTCAGAAAACATATCATCTGCGGCTCTGTAACCAACAGGTAACACTAGTACAGATTCCAGATTCATTTCGTCCAGTCCCAGCACCTCATCATATCGGGAAGGTTCAAATCCTTCCATTGGGCAGGAATCTATTCCTTCCGTTGCGCAAACCGTAAGAAGGGTTCCTAATGCAAGATAGGCCTGGTTTGTGGCCCATACTGCAATCTCATCAACATGCCTTTTCTCAAAATCACCTATAAGGGAATTTTGGAAAGGCGCAAGTATATCCTGAGGGGTTGAACGGATGCTGTGAACCCTTTTGAAGTATTCTTCTATAAAATTTTTATCTACCTTTTTTTCTATACAGATCACAAGTACATGCGAAGCTGTAGCTACCTGCTGCTGATTAAATGAAAACTTAACCAGTTTTTCCTGTAATTCTTTTTTATGTATAACCAGCATTTTTATTGGTTGCAAGCCATATGAGGTGGCAGTTAAATTAAAGGCATCTTTTAAAACCTTTACTTTATCTGCAGGAAGAACTTTATCATTGTCAAACTTCTTTGTTGCATAACGCCATTTAAGAGCTTCGATATTTTTCATTATCATCCATTAATTTTCCGCCACAAAATTAAGCAATTGTAGCGGCGGGAAAAAGTTTCAACTTAAATAACCAATTATCGCTGTTATAAATTAGGAAGGCAGGAGGATAAAAAGCAGAATTAGCCTTACATTTATTTAGCATCCATCACAATTGATGAAATTGCAATTTATGAAGAGGCTAAAAAAACTTTTTCTAATCCTGCTTATTCTGGTGATAACCGGGATGGCACTTATATATCTCCTGAGTTACCATATAGAGAGATCCACAAGGGAAAGGGTTTACAGCAGTATTGAATCTCTTCCCGAAGCTCATACAGTAATTATTCTTGGCGCAAGCGTTTATTCAGACGGGAAACTTTCACCGGTGCTGCAGGATCGGGTAGATACAGGACTGCAAATTTATAGACAGGGAAAAGCACAACAGTTTTTACTTAGTGGTGATAACAGGGCAAAAGATTATGACGAGGTGAACGCAATGAAATCTTACCTTCTTCTAAGAAATGTCCCTGCCCATCATATTTTTACAGATCCTGCCGGTTTAAACACTTATGACAGTATGAAAAGATCTACAGATGTATTCCAAATACCCAGCGCCATTGTGGTTACCCAGGCTTTTCATCTTCCCCGCACACTTTTTATTGCCAATAATTTAGGGTTGAATTATGCAGGTTACCCTGCAAAAGCACAAAAATATCAAACAGAAACCAGCCTGATCTATCGGGAAAAGCTGGCAAATTTTAAAGCTATCTATGATCTTTTTATTAGAAGATCAAAATCTAAAGTCCATAATGGAAGCCCGTTAACCATACTTTATTAGGACTAAAGGATCACACTTCATTAATTATTTAATATATTTAGGTAACTAACCAAAACAAAATTAATATGTTACAATGGCTTCTTCACATCGTTATTGATGCAGTGGTTTTATTGATTGCTGCCAAATACATGTCCAAAGTTGAACTACGGGGCTTTAAAACAGCAATCATAGTGGCTCTTATAATTGGAGTTCTAAGTTTTCTATTAAGTTGGATATTAACTGCGGTCTTTAATATCGCAACTCTTGGGATCTTTTATTTCCTTGGTCTTGGTTTTATTATAAGGATCATTGTAAATGCTATCATTATTGAGCTGGCTAGTAAATTCAGCAAGGATTTTCACACCGTAGGTTTTATGCCTTCTATATGGCTGGCAGTCATACTTGCAGTTGTTAGCGCTATTCTGGATGCCATCTTATTTTAAATAATTAAAACCTGATTAAAACCCGCAGTAATGCGGGTTTTTTTTCGATAAACTGGACTATAGGTTATAGCCTTATAGGGAGAAATGATCTTCTTACAACTATAATCGAAAATGTAATTTTTACCTTTGGACAAAAGTAGAAAAGTAGAATTGAAGATGATAAAATTGATAGTTGCAGATATGGATGGGACATTGCTAAATGATGACCACCAGTTACATCCCGATTTTTGGGAAATTGAGAAAAATCTTTCTGAAAAAAATATACTTTTTGCAGTAGCAAGTGGAAGACAATATTATAACCTTGAATCAAATTTTGAAAGAATAAGTGACAGAATGATCTTTTTTGCTGAAAATGGTACTCACGTGGTGCATAAAGGAAAGGATCTACATATCAATTCCATGGATATAGAAGCTGCACGGGAATTTGTAAGGATAGGAAGGAATTTAGAAGATGTAAACCCTGTTCTATGTTGTAAGGGTTCCGCCTATATAGAAAGTAAGGACGAGAGATTTATAACCGAGATAAAGAAGTATTACACACGCCTTGAGTATGTCCAGGATCTTACAGAGGTAGATGACACTGTACTAAAGGTCACTTTATGTGATTGGAAGGGAGTGGAAGAAAATAGCTATTCAGCATACAAACAATATGAAAATGATTTTAAAGTAGCTGTTGCTGCAAAAATCTTTTTGGATATAACTTCCAAAACAGCCAATAAGGGAAATGCGATAAAAGGAGTTCAGCAAAAGCTAAATATATCTCCGGACGAAACAATGGTCTTTGGTGATTATTTAAATGATCTGGAAATGATGCAGAATGCAACTCACAGTTATGCTATGAAGAATGCACACCCGGAAATTATAAGTACCAGCAAATATATTACGGAGTTTGACAATAATGCAAATGGGGTTCTTCGTACCATCCTGGATTTGGGCCTGGTGGAAATGAAGGTTGCGAAATAAAGGAGAGGTATTTAGTTGATAATTATATTGGTTTTATCCAACCCCGTATTTCCCGTTGCCGGGTCAAAAGCATATACCGTCACCTCATAGTTTCCCGATTCCAGGGAAATGGTACCGGCAAAGGTACTTTCTTTTTGTAATGGTTCCAGTCTTACTATCACAGGATCTCCGGTCTCCCCTTTAACCATGGCTGCTACCTCATAATTATTTGCATCCCAAATTCCGTCCGGTGTTACCGGGCAACCGCACATCATTACTACATTGGCAGTTATTTGCACTTCTTCCTCCTGGGGAATCCTCTCGTGGGTTTGGGGTGAAAGAATATCCACTACAAAACCCGGAACCTCAATCACGACCCCATCTCCTTCAATGTTCTTTCCTGGAATAACCCATAATTGGGTACTTGATCTTACCGCGGCCTGTCTTTTATTCACAGGTGCTATTGCTTCCACTGTTACAAGGACCGGTTCAGAAATTTCAAGCCTTGCAAGAAACCCTGCCGTATTTTCATCAGTTAACCGCTCTCCTCTTTTTCTGGGTTCCTGCATGATCTTTTCTGTGTCACCAGTGCTTCCCTTTGTAATACCTTCTGCCAGAATTTTGCCTGTGGCATCGTCCTTCACTATTATTTTTGCGCCTCCAATGGAACTGCCTATAAACTTCGCATCCTTACTATGCACTCTCACCATTACAGTAGTTTCCTGTCCATAGATCCATAAAGGACTTAGAATAAATATAAGCATGAGTGCCCTGGAAATGTAACTAAATCTTAAGCTCTTCATTTTCGTGATTTTGTTCTAATTTACGATTATTTAAGGAATCAGGTAGTAATGAAATCCGCTGGTTCGATGATCTTTGTTTCTCTAAAATTTCTTTCGTCCCGGAAGTATTCCCTAACATAATTTTCGATGATCTTCAATTCCTCCTCATTAAGGTCATTGGCTGTGGGATCTTCAATAAGTTGCAACCAGGGCACCTCTCCCTCGAAATCATATTCTCCGAATACCATAAATGGAGTACCATTTTTAATTACCGTAATACCTTTAGGGTCAAGTTTCCACTGCTCTGCCCAGTCATAAATAAACATAGCATCTGCCATATCAAGCCTTACACAGGCATGACTTGCGGGAAATCCGGGTAATAAATATTGATGTACACCAACTCCTTCAAAATTCATATAATTAAAATAATATGGCATGATCCAGCTTTCATTAACGGTGCTCACCTTGCGTTTTGCCTTGTAGTTTGCATAATTAAGTCCGGCGGGAGTAGGTGTAGATTGTTTCCCTGTACTTACCGGACCCCACCTAATGAGCCGGCCACATTCATATAGGGCAAAAGCCTGTACCCGCCGCGATATAAGTAAAGTCTTGGGAATAGGCATTAGGATTTCCAGCTCCCATGGAAAGGGCGCATAGACATTGAAATTAACCAAAAGGGTATCCGGCATCACAAGCTTGCTTCCCGGGCCTACCCTTACCGATTCGATCCTGTTAAGAGCTAGTAATATTCTTTGCTGCTCTTTAGAAAAGCTTCCCCACAAACTATCAGCTTTTTTCATATCTGCGAGAGAATCCAATTTATATGTGACCCTAAGGGGAGGTTTGGACAAAACCGGTTCCTCAAACCAGGCAGTATCTTTTATAGGAATGTCTACCTCAAGAAACTGCCTTTCCCTGGAACTTTCCTGCATAAAGCCTTCCTCACAGGAAAAAAGCAAGCTCCCGACAAGTGTTAATGCCGACCAACACCAAATCTTATATAAATTTCCTTTCATAAACAGGAAAATAAATTAGAAAGAATAGGGATTAAAAACTGCCATTTCTGGCTCCCTCAAAGTTAGAAATAAAGATAATAGCTTTCTTATTTCACTAGTTAAGATGGATCAAAAACTGAGCAAAATCTTGAGTTCTAACAAAAATTTAACGGCTATAATTATGAGGTCCATAATAAGACCTTTAGTTTGCAAGCTTTAAAATTTAATAATTAAAATTAGAAAGATGTTTAGAATGAAAGGAAAGATGAATGTTATGATGCTTTGTGCAGGACTTTTTGTGGGTACAACGGCTATTGCCCAAACACCTCAACTCCCACCACAACAGCAACAGCAACAACAGGTGAATGTAACAGATGCTGAACTGGAGAAGTTTGCTGAAGCATACCAGGGAATCCAGGTTGCCCAGCAGGAAGCCCAGAAAAAAATGATATCTGCTGTAGAAGAGCAGGGAATGGAAATTGGAGCATTTAATGACATACACCAGGCAAAAATGCAGAACCAGGAAGTGGAAGCTTCCCAGGAAGATCTGCAAAAACACGCTAAGGCTGTGGAGAAGATAGAACAAATGCAGCCGGCAATCCAGGCAGAAATGGAAGAGATTATCACAGGTGCTGATCTTACTATTGAAAAATATGAGCAAATTGCCGCTGCAATGCAAACTAACCCTGAACTTTTACAGAGATTACAAAAGATCATGGCGGGATAATTTGAATAAAAAAAATTGTGGATAAGCTTTCCTCTATGCCAGCTTACCTATATTTAAACATTAAAAATCGGGATATTATTCTTAGAAGTATTTCTGTATTATTTTTAAAATTTTGGAAATATTAAAATAAAACTGGGATTTTCTTTAAAATCGATTAATTTGATGTATCTTTGACCAAATTAAATTTATATATAATGAATAGAGGAACTGTCAAATTTTTTAACGACTCTAAAGGATTTGGATTTATTACAGACGAAGAATCAAACAAAGAATATTTCGTACACGCAAATGGTCTTGTTGATGAAATCAGAGAGAATGACGAAGTAACGTTTGATCTTGAAGAAGGAAGAAAAGGATTAAATGCAGTAAACGTGAAACAAGCTTAGGCTTTGTTTATATAGTTACTATACTTATGAAAGTTTGAAGCCTTGCACCTTGTGCAAGGCTTTTTTTATACACAAAAAGTTCAGAATTTTTGAAAGTCCAAGGAGAAATGTATCTTTATAAAAAAAGCTATTAAAACACTAAATCACCATAAGAACCGTAAGGTTCCTGTGCACTTACTTTTTTATGCCGGGTTTTTCCTTATGTTTCACAATGCTATTTTTAGTTTTCCTATCGCTATGAAAAACAATGACAGTTTGCATTTCACAAACAAGATCGTACCAACTTCTATTAAAGAAGAAGTGCGAATTGCTCTTTCCCATTACCCGGAATTAATAGATACGCCCATAGAATTTAAGTTCAAGAAGAATATTAAGAAATCTTTTATGCAGGCGCAACCTAAGTTTTCCGGAATTTTCAAAAAAAGAAAGAACAGGTCTTATTATATAATGATAAGTGAAAAATTACATATTGAAGACGAAGAGTTTGGAGTTGAAGAGCTTCCCAAAGATGTACTAATTGGCTGGATTGGGCACGAACTGGGTCATATTATGGATTACAGAGAAAGAAAAGGGTTTAATCTACTGGCTTTTGGGGTGCGGTATGTGCTTTCCAGTAATTATATAAGGGAAGCAGAACGGGCGGCAGATACTTATGCAGTTAACCACGGGATGGGAGAATATATTCTGGCAACCAAAGACTTCATTCTTAGTCACGCAGATCTTTCTGAAGTTTACAAAGCACGTATCAAGAGATTATATCTTTCTCCTGAGGAGATTGTTGAACTGGTTGAAGAATTGGAATAAAAACAGCTCTTATCCCGCCGCGAGTTGTTCATTGATAAAAGACTCCCATTCAGCAAATTTCTCTTCATTCATCACCTTCTCCATTTTAACCTGGCCACCTTTCTTTTTATTGGCTGCATTCCATTCATAAAATAGATCTGGCGCAATGGTTTTTACTTTTACGCCCTTTAAAGCTTTGCTCCTTGCAACACTATAATTCTTATTTGCATCTTTGAGAATTTGGTCCAGAGCATCGGCCAATTCTTCATCTTTTCCTGCGCCAGTGGTTCCAAGATACCAGGAATGGTAAAATTCCCCATCTATACGAACGGCTGCAAGAGTAAATTCAGGAATTTCCAAGTCGTACTTCTCCTCCAGTTCCCTAACCGCATCGTTCATTTTATTTACAGATAACTGAGAGCCCACTACATTTAAAAAGAATTTGGTCCTACCTGTGATCCTTATTTCATGTCTTTCAACATCTGTAAATTTAATGGTATCCCCAATCAAATATCTCCAGGCACCGGAAACAGTACTTATTAAAAGAATATAGTCCTCTTCCTCTTTCACTTCAGAAAGAGATATTACCGGAGCATCATCTGTTATGGAACCTTCTTCTGTAATATATTCAGCTTTAAAAGGAACAAATTCGAAATAGATACCATTATCCATGACCAGTTTCATAGCATTGGTTTCAGGTCGGGACTGGTATGCCAGGAAACCTTCAGAAGCAAGATAAGTATCGATCACTGTTATAGGATGCGCTAAAAGGGCATTAAAACTCTTTTCATAAGGCTCGAAAGCAACGCCACCACTGGTATACACCTGAAGATTAGGCCAAATTTCATGAATATTTGCAACCTTGTGATATTTAATAACCTCTTTCATCATTAGCTCCATCCAGGAAGGTATGCCCGTTAAGGCACCTATATCCCAGTTCTTAGCATTCTCTGCGATCCTTCTAACGCGTTCGTCCCAGTCCTCTATTTGAGCAATCTCCTCTCCCGGCTTATAATAACCTCTAAACCAGAAGGGTATACGGCTGGCAGAAATTCCGCTTATTTCTCCTTCTTTATGATCCCCTTCTCTATTAAGATCTGTGGAACTACCAAGCATCATGATCTCTTTCTCGAAAAAATTTGATGGCAGATCAAAGTTACTTAATGCACCAATTTGCTTAATACCTGTTTGTCTTATCGCTTCCACCATGTCTTCTGTCACAGGGATCCTTTTACTGGTTTTTCCAGTAGTACCGGAACTTAGAGCAAAATAGGGTGGCTTACCGGGCCAGGTAACGTTTACTTCGCCCTCATGCATCTTTTGCCACCACTCTTCATTTATTTTATTGTAATCAAAGAAAGGAACCCTTTCAGCAAAGGCCTTAGGAATATTAGTGTCCTCAAGTATCCCCTTGAATCCATAATATTTTCCAAAAGCAGTATCCTGGGCGGTGGTAAGTAAATTTTTGAGTACTTCCAGCTGTGCTTCTTCGGGTTCGGGTTCAGAAACGATTTTATCCCTTAAGTCTATTAATCCTTTTATGAGTGATCCAATAATTGCCATAATTCACGATTTTTATCTTCATCATTTAAGATAGGCAAAAGTGAAAAATCCAAAACCGTTCAGAGTCAAATTATCAATAATTTAACCTTTAATCCTTTAGGTACGCAGAGTTTACTTTACAAGCTTTGCCACGCAACTCTCTGCACATTTTTCGCCGTCTATTGCTGCCGATACTATTCCGCCGGCGTAACCTGCTCCTTCCCCGCATGGAAAAAGCCCTTTTACCCTCACGTGTTCAAGTGTTACCGGATCTCTTGGAATACGCACCGGTGATGAAGTGCGTGACTCCGGTGCATGAATTACAGCCTCATTCGTAAGATATCCTCGCATTGTCTTCCCAAATTCTCTAAACCCGGCTTTAAGTGTTTGATGAATAAATTCCGGAAAGACGTTTCTAAGATCGCTGGAGGTTACCCCGGGTTTATAAGAGGTTTCCGGAAGTGTGTTAGAGACTTTCCCTTCTACAAAATCTACCAGCCTTTGTGCAGGTACCCGCTGGGTCCTGCCACCCAGATCCCAGGCTGTTTGTTCTATCTCTTTCTGAAATTCCATTCCCGCCAGGGGTGTGCTGCCGTATTTTTTAAAATCGGAAAGTCGTAGCTCCACCACAATTCCGGAATTTGCAGTTGGCTGATCCCTCCTGCTTGGTGACCAACCATTGGTAACCACCTCTCCGGGGCTGGTTGCACAGGGGGCAATGATACCCCCCGGACACATGCAAAAAGAGTACATCCCCCGGCCGTTTATTTGTTTTACTATACTATATGGTGATGGTGGAAGAAACTCTCCCCTGTCATCGCATTTATACTGTATCCTGTCTATTAATTGTTGGGGATGTTCCACTCTTACCCCAAGGGCAAATGGTTTTGCCTCGATCTCAATTCCCCTGTTTTCCAAAAGCGAAAAAATATCTCTTGCAGAATGGCCGGTTGCCAGAATAATATTTTTTGTGGTAAAGGTTTCACCCTTTTGGGTTTTGAGTCCGCTTACTTCATTCCCTTTTAATAGAATATCTGTTACCCTGGTATCAAAAAGAACCTCCCCGCCATGTTCCAGTATCTTTTCCCGAATGCTTGCAATAATAGCAGGTAGTTTGTTAGTTCCTATATGTGGATGAGCATCTACAAGGATTTGATCGGTTGCTCCATATGCTACAAGCAGCTGCAATATCCGGTTAACATCGCCTCTTTTTTTGGAGCGTGTATACAATTTCCCATCACTATAGGTACCGGCCCCACCTTCTCCAAAACAATAATTAGAGTCTTCGTTGACAATGTGGTCTATGTTAAGGGCTTTTAGATCTCTCCTGCGACTGCGCACATCTTTCCCACGTTCAATTACCACCGGTTTTACCCCTGCCTCTATACATCTTAGCGCAGCAAAAAGCCCGGCGGGCCCTGCGCCAATTATAAATACTTCCTCTTTTCCTGAAACATTAGGATAATCGGGCAGGTTAAATGGCTTTTCCTTAAAGTTCTCTCCCACCAATACCTCCACTTTCAAATTTACCTTTACAGCCTTTTGCCGGGCATCAATTGACCGTTTCAAAACTTCCACATGATTTATTTCTGAAATGGATATGCCGGAATGACGGGCTACTTCCTTCCATAAAAGATCCTTTTTTGCAGCAGCTTCAGGAGTTACCCTTATTTGATATTGGTATTTCATCCAGTTGAATTAGGGTGCAAAATTAAACTTTTCAGAATAGATTAAGAACCACATTTTTTTACCTCTTTCCTGAAAACTTAATCTTAATTTTGTAATATGGAAATAAAACCGGACCATAGAGCGCTAATAGAACTTGCACACGCTAAAATGTATTACGGAAAATACAAGGATTATTATCTCTCAGACATTCCTGAATATTACCTCATCTGGCATAGACAAAAAGGATTTCCACAGGGGAAATTAGGCGACCAGTTATCACAGGTAACAGATCTTAAGGTAAATGGCATGGAACATATACTTAAAACCATACGCAGCAAGTACCCTAAATATCAGTAGGATAGGATTTGGAATCCCACATTGCTAAGGTAAAATAATAGCCGCAATTATCAGGGGATTTTTCTTTTCTTCTTTGTAATTTAGCGCCCTGAATATTACAACGCAACAAACTTATTTAAAATGGCCGAAACCAAGTATATTTTTGTCACAGGCGGGGTTTCTTCTTCTCTTGGAAAAGGAATTATAGCCGCGTCCCTGGCAAAATTATTACAAGCGCGTGGTCTTAGGATCACTATTCAGAAACTGGACCCTTATATTAATGTAGATCCCGGAACTCTTAATCCTTATGAACATGGAGAATGTTATGTAACAGAAGACGGTGCAGAGACAGATCTTGACCTGGGCCATTACGAACGATTTCTCAACGTTAACACCTCGCAGGCAAATAATGTTACTACAGGCCGAATTTATCAAAGTGTCATAGAAAAGGAAAGAAGAGGAGAATTTCTGGGAAAAACCGTACAGGTAGTCCCTCATATTACCAATGAAATCAAAGAAAGGGTACAACTGCTTGGTAATACCGGTGATTATGATATCATTATAACCGAAATTGGAGGAACAGTTGGTGACATTGAATCCTTACCTTATATTGAAGCTGTAAGACAACTTAAATGGGAACTGGGGGATGACAATGCCCTGGTAATACACCTTACCCTGGTGCCGTATCTGGCGGCTGCGGGAGAGTTAAAAACAAAACCAACCCAACATAGTGTAAAAACACTAATGGAAAGCGGTATAAAAGCCGATATTCTGGTTTGTCGTACAGAACATGAACTCTCTGATGATATAAGAAGAAAACTGGCAATCTTTTGTAATGTTCGACAAGAAGCCGTGATCCAGTCAATTGATGCATCAACTATTTATGATGTGCCTAATTTAATGCTGGAAGAAGGACTTGATAAAGTTGTCCTGAAAAAGCTAAATCTTCCGGATAATACTGCCCCTAACCTTGACCGCTGGAACCAGTTCCTGCAGCGACATAAAAATCCAAAGCATGAGGTTAGAATAGGTTTGATTGGTAAATATGTTGAATTACAGGATTCTTATAAATCCATACAGGAAGCCTTTATCCACGCTGGTGCAGAGAATGAAGTAAAGGTGGTAGTTGAGAGCATTCATTCCGAATTTATCAATGAGAATACCATTAATAATAAGATCGCTCATTTAGATGGCATCCTTGTAGCCCCTGGATTTGGTGAAAGGGGAATTGAAGGAAAGATAGATGCGGTGAGATATGCAAGGGAGAATAACATTCCTTTCTTTGGAATATGTCTTGGAATGCAAATGGCTGTAATCGAATTTGCACGGAATGTGCTGCAGCTTAGAAATGCCAATTCTACAGAGATGGATCCAATGACCAACCATCCGGTTATAGATATAATGGAAGAGCAAAAGAACCTTACCCATATGGGAGGTACAATGAGACTTGGTTCCTGGGATTGCGAACTTACAGAAGGGTCTCTGGTCAATAGAATCTATAATGCAGTTCATATTAAGGAACGTCACAGGCATCGTTACGAGTATAATAATAAATATAAGAATGAGCTGGAGCAATCCGGCTTAAAAAGCAGCGGAATAAACCCTGAAACCGGCCTGGTGGAAATTATAGAACTTGAAGACCATCCCTGGTTCATTGGGGTTCAATACCATCCGGAATATAAAAGTACTGTTGCGAGCCCGCACCCTTTGTTTATTTCCTTTATAGAAGCGGCTTTAAACCATTCCAGAAAGAAAGTTAGTGCCAATGTGGCACAAAGTAAGTAAAAGGTCATTTTTTTGACTATAAATTAAAAGCGATGCTTCGCTTACAGATTATTTTATAATATAACATGGAAGAAAAAAAATTTGACGTACAATCCCTTATAGGATTTATTCTTATTGGAGGAATCCTTATATGGATGTTGTATAATAATTCCTTTGATGAGCAGGCAACAGAAGCTCAACAGGATACTACAGAGCAAGTACAAACAACCCCTGTAACTACTCCCCCTCAAACAACTCAAGAAGACACAGCTTTAGACTCAACCGCTATTGATAGGGCGCAACGTGAGCTTGGGGCTTTTGGATATTCTGCTACTTTACCTTCAGCAACAGATAATATCACAACCATTTCCAATGATGTATTGGAGCTAAAAGTGGACAATAAAGGTGGATATATTTCTGAAGCCAGGCTTACCCAATTTGACACCTATAATGGTAACCCGGTTTATCTTATTAGAGACGGAAACGCCTCCTTTAACTTGAACTTTACCACTACAGATGGCAGGGTACTGGATACAGAGAACCTTTATTTTGAACCGGAAGTAAGCCAGAGCGGAAACAACCAGATCTTAACGATGAGACTTAAGGTTTCTGAAACGGAATTCCTGGAATACCGTTATGTGCTTAAGCCAGGAGAATATATGATGGACTTCAGTATTCGTTCCCAGGGGCTTAACCGGGTGCTGAATCCCTCAAGAGATGTTTCCCTTGACTGGAGGCTTAAAGCCTTCCGTAATGCCAAGAGTATTGAATATGAAAACAGGTATACGGAACTTATTTGGGAATATGGCAATGGAAGTGATGATTACCTGGGCCACGGGGATTTCACAGATGATGCAGATGATAATATTACATACATTGCCTTTAAACAGCATTTCTTCACCTCTATCCTTTTAACAGATACGGCATTCCCACGAGGGGAATTTACTTCCCGAAACCTGGTACAGGATGAAGAAGTGGACACCCTTTATACCAAAGAATTCACTGCAAACCTTGCCATGGAGCTTAAGGGCGGGGAACTTAATTACAACCTTAACTGGTATTACGGGCCAACAGATTATAGGATCCTTAATGATTATGACAGGAACCTCGATGAAATTGTACCACTTGGATGGGGTATTTTTGGATGGATAAATAAATATATATTCATTCCTTTCTTTAGCTTCCTTGCCAGCTTCCTGCCAAGCTACGGGATTGCGATTATTGTAATGACCATTGTAGTAAGGATCGTACTTTCTCCTGTTACCTACAAATCTTACTTATCTCAGGCGAAAATGAAAGTTTTGCGTCCGGAGATCAATGAGCTTAATGAGAAGTTCAAGGATAACCCAATGAAGAAGCAGCAGGAAACAATGAAGCTTTATAGCAAGGCCGGTGCCAGCCCTATGAGCGGATGTTTACCTGCGTTGATGCAGATCCCGGTTTTCTAT
>DATHWA010000033.1:0-2944 GCA_035461025.1 Gillisia sp.
TAATAATAGGAATCTTCACAGCAGCATTTTCCTTCACCGTATTTTTTCTGAAGATGAACTTCTTTTCATACATCCTGTTATCTTCAAAAAAGGTTACCAGAAACTCATTATTCAGCCGTAAAACCTCATCCTGCATAAATTCGATTTTAGCAAAGGATTTTGCCGGAAGCAACTTGATAGAGTGCCGCATTGTTGACGTGAGATCCTTCCCTTCAAATCCACGGGCAATGATAAGCACCATCTCGATAGGATGTTTTTTATCATTAATGAGGTAGGCATTCCAGTCCTGTGACCGGAAAGTTTTGTTCTCTTCCCTTACCGCGGCAACATATACGTCTTCAACAATAGGGATCTCAATATCCTTTTTCACTTAATCAAGTTTATTCTTAACCTTAAAATAGAGGTAAATAAGAACAATGATTGCAACTACAAAGAGCACTGCTCCAAAAACAAATTCCAGGATCTGGAAGACCAGCGTAAGGGCCAGAATAAGAGCAAGTATTATAATTCCCAGGATAATGATTCCAACTTTTTTCATTTATATGCTTGATTTAAATTGTTTAAGAAAACGAAGGTCATTCTCATAAAACATCCGGATATCCCCAATTTGATAAAGCAGCATAGCTATACGCTCTATTCCCATTCCAAATGCAAACCCCGTGTACTCTGTGGGATCTATCCCGCAATTCTTGAGCACATTGGGATCTACCATCCCGCAGCCCATTATTTCAAGCCAGCCGGTACCTTTGGTGATCCTGTAATCTGTTTCAGTTTCCAGGCCCCAGTAAATATCAACTTCTGCACTTGGTTCTGTAAATGGAAAATAGGACGGGCGCAACCTTATCTTGGATTTTCCGAACATTTGCTTTGTAAAATACAACAAAGTTTGCTTTAAATCGGCAAAGGAAACATCTTTATCAATGTACAGGCCTTCTACCTGATGAAAAATACAGTGGGATCTCGCAGAAATGGCTTCATTTCTGAAGACCCTTCCGGGAGAGATGGTACGTATTGGCGGTTCATTGTTTTCCATATACCTCACCTGCACAGAAGAAGTATGGGTACGCAAAAGTATATCAGGATTGGTTTGAATAAAGAAGGTATCCTGCATATCCCTGGCGGGGTGGTATTCAGGAAGGTTGAGAGCTGTAAAATTGTGCCAGTCATCTTCAATCTCCGGTCCTTCAGAAACATTAAAACCAATATTGGAAAAGATTTCAATAATTTGGTTCTTAACGAGGGAAATGGGATGACGTGCCCCTATCTCTATTGGTTCTCCCGGACGTGTAAGATCACCATAAACACCTGTTTCAAGCTGCTGCCCTTCGATAGTTTCTTTAAGGATATTCACTTTCTCCTGCGCAGCGGTCTTAAGAGTATTTATCGCCTGCCCAAAGTCTTTTTTCTCCTCATTCGGAACATTTTTGAATTCTGCAAAAAACTTATTCAGAAGTCCTTTCTTTCCCAGATATTCAATGCGAAAAGCCTCTACTTCCTCCTGCCCGGTAGCCTGAAAATTTTCTACCCTGGCTATATGCTCCTTTATCTTATCAATCATGAAATCTTTCATTTATAGAAGGGCAAATTTACTAAAAAAGAAGTTTTACCCTAGTATCTCTGTTCTTATTCTATATAGCCTTTTTCCATAAAATACTGTACAATTGCCTCTTTCATAAGAACAGATTGTTCTCCTGCCTTTAATGTGGGTAAGGATTCAAGTATTTTGTAATGCGGCCAGCTGTCTTCGTCAAAATATTCAAATTCATAATAACCGTACGGTTCCAGCAACCTGCAAATTGCGATATGCATAAGGTCCAGCTTATGATCCTTTTTGAATTTCCTATGAGGCTGCCCAAGTTCCTGCACCCCTATTAAGTAAATTATAGCATCCAGGTCCAGTAAATCCCCATCTGCAAACTGCTGCGAAAGCTTAATTTGTAAGACCCCCCAGCGTTCTTTTAATTGTTCATCTCTTGCCATTTGGCAAAGATACGTATCTTAGGCGTTGTAAAAACTATATTTGAGCCAATGAATACAGTTGATATAATCCTGGCCGTGATCCTGCTTTATGGCCTGGTACGGGGGTTCTTTCGCGGATTTTTCGCAGAACTCGCCTCCTTTGTCGCTTTCATCGCAGGGATCTATGTCGCGGTATATTTTTCGCATATCCTAAGCGATTTCCTCGCAGATAGAGTCACCTGGAATATACAATATGTGAATTTAACGGCATTCGCCATTACCTTTATCCTAGTAGTTTTCGTCATCTCTCTTGCCGGTAAATTCCTGACTACTGTCGCTAATCTTGCGATGCTGGGAATAATTAATAAACTTATGGGTGGGATCTTTGGGATACTTAAAGTAGCTTTTATTGTAAGCGTGATCATTATGTTTTTTCACGCCACCAATGAGGATGTGAGTGTAGTAGATGAAGAAACCCTGCAGGATTCAATACTATACGGGCCGGTAAGGAATATCGCCCCTGCGATCATTCCTTCTATTGTAAGGGAAGCAAGGGAGCTGGATTTACTGGAGGAGGATGATGATGAGGTAACTATTTAATGGGAGTCTAGATGCTAGAATCTAGAATTTGGACGAATTGTGCGTTTTCAGTTGTCAGTTATCAGTTATCGGTTGTCAGTTGAAAAAAGTGGAGAGTGGAGAGTGGAGAGAGGATAGTCTGGACGCGAAAGTAGTGGGCAGAGGACGGAGGACAGGGGGCAGAAAATGGCACTAACTGAACTGCTAACCCACAACAATCTCAATACTCATATCTCAAATCTCAATACTAATTAGTGGAGAGTGGAAAGTCTGGACGCGAAAATAGTGGACAGAGGACGGAGGACAGAGGGCAGAAAATGGCACTAACTGAACAGCTAACCTATAACAATCTCAATACTCATATCTCAAATCTCAATACTAATAATTAGTGGAGAGTGGAAAGTCT
>DATHWA010000034.1:0-3852 GCA_035461025.1 Gillisia sp.
GGGTGGACATTAAAGATAAATATCCCGAGAAAACAGTCCTATATATTTCTGCTGAAAAATTTACACAACAATATATTGAATCGGTTAAAAAGAATAACCGGAATGACTTCATACATTTTTACCAGATCATAGACGTTCTTATTGTTGATGATATCCAGTTGCTTTCAGGAAAAGCAGGTACACAGGATGTTTTCTTCCATATATTTAACCACCTGCATCAGAATGGAAAACAGGTAATTCTTACCAGTGACAAGGCACCTGTAGATATGCAGGATATAGAACAGAGGCTGTTGTCCAGGTTTAAATGGGGACTCTCTGCAGAGCTGCAGCATCCGGATTTTGAGACAAGAGTTTCTATAATCAAGAATAAACTTTACAGGGACGGGGTAGAAATGCCGGAGGATATTATAGAATTCCTCGCTAACAATATAAAGACAAATATTAGGGAACTTGAGGGTGCAATTATTTCTCTTATTGCACACTCATCCTTTAATAAAAAGGATATTACACTTGAGCTTGCGAAGAAGATCGTAGACAATTACGTGAAAAACACCAAGCGCGAAGTTTCCATAGATTACATCCAAAAGATAGTAAGCGATTATTTCCAGATGGATGTGGAGACCTTACAATCTAAAACCAGGAAACGCCACATTGTACAGGCTAGACAACTTGCAATGTTCTTTGCAAAGAAATTCACTAAAGCTTCCCTTGCGAGCATAGGAAGCCAAATTGGAAAGCGGGACCATGCCACTGTTCTTCACGCCTGTAAAACGGTAGACAACCTGGCGGCGACAGATAAACAATTCAAGAAGTTTGTTGAAGACCTCAACAAGAAACTTACACTGTAAAATAGTATATTATGAAAACCAGGGTTTTAATGGTGTGTCTGGGAAATATCTGCAGATCACCCCTGGCCGAGGGAATTCTTAAATCCAAGGTAGACCTCAACAAGGTTCATATAGAATCTGCCGGTACAGGAGATTATCACATAGATGACGCTCCGGATTCCCGATCCATTGCTGTTGGAAGACGCTACGGCCTCGATATTACAGACCAACGTGGGCGACAATTTTCCCCTGAAGATTTTGACAGGTTTGACCATATTTATGTGATGGATACTTTTAATTACGATGACGTAATTTCTCAGGCCAGAAAAGAAGAGGATAAAAAGAAGGTGAAATTAATCCTGGATGAAGTATTTCCGGGAGAAAAAGTGGATGTGCCGGACCCTTATCACGGTGGGGAGCATGGATTTGAAAATGTCTACGAAATGCTGAATGAAGCCTGTGATATCATTGCTGCAAAACTGGAAAAAGAAGAGTAATATTTTTCCTAATCCCAATAATTTATGACCAGGGCTTCCTTTAAACATTCCGGAAAATTATATCTGATACCTACCACCCTTGGCCCCTCCAATCCTATAGATGTCCTCCCTTACTCGATCAAAAAGATCATTGAGCAGGTAGACCATTATATTGTAGAGAATGAAAAAACGGCAAGAAAATCTATCAAAGAAGTCCTGCCTTCAAAAAAACAACCCTCCCTTAAATTAAGCTTGCTGAATAAATTTACAGATCCTGCCAGCTTACCCACATTTCTGGACCCCTGTAAAGAAGGATTGAATGTAGGGTTATTAAGCGAAGCCGGATGCCCGGGTGTTGCAGATCCTGGAGCAGAGATCGTAAAACTCGCTCACGAAATGGGCATACAGGTAGTACCACTTGTAGGGCCTTCTTCCATACTTCTTGCAATGATGGGCAGCGGGATGAATGGCCAAAGCTTTACTTTTCATGGATATCTTCCTATAGATAAAAAGGAACGCAAACAGGAACTCAAGAACCTGGAAAAGGTATCATTGGAAAGAAATCAAGCCCAGATATTTATTGAAACTCCTTACAGGAATAATCAGTTACTTGAAGATATGACCGCTACCCTGCATCCAAATACAAGGTTATGTGTTGCCTGTGATCTCACTCTTTCTACTGAATATATTCTCACCCTGCCGATTTCCGCCTGGCGTAAAACAAAAATAGACCTCCATAAGAGGCCTACTATTTTTGTACTTCAAAAAGAAGCTTAAGCTTTATAAATTACTGCACTGGCTTTCTTATTTGGTTCTATAAAAGAGGTATCATAACCCCCAAATTTCTTAAAGTAATACTCTATGGTAGTTCCAAATGCATCACTAAAGGAATTCGCTCCCCAGCTCCTAAGATATTTTTTTACACTACCAGGACCCGCGAGATGGGCAGCCGCAAGAATTCCGGATTCAGTTATTTCAATACCGTTTATTACTTTACCCTCAAAACGCGCAATATCTCTTATAAGTATCCATTTATTTCTCGAGGCATTGGCATAAAAAGCGGCTTCCTGTAACTCCGGAGAATCAAGAAAGAGATCGGGATCTTTAATGCCAATTAGGCTTAGTGTACCTTTTCCAAACTGATATTTGCCCATATACCCAAATTCATTGATCGCTTTGTAATTTCCTCTGGATTCTTTAAAGGCAAGAGCTTCTTTAAAACCCGTATAGGAATTTCCCAGAACTGGAATGATTCGAGGTTCCGGGGTTACTATACTTACAGTATCATCCGGAGGACAAACAGTATACTCCAGCTCTAAATGTGGAGAGAGCGCATAGATCTCTAAATTGGCAACTTCTTTAGGAGTGAAGCTGAAGAATATAGATCCTGCAATAATTGGTAGGATTGAAAATTTAAAAATCTTCTTTCTCATAAAAATTTAGTTCTGAAAGGTTAATGGCAAAAACAGTGCCCCTCTCAATTTCGCCGGGCAAAGGTACGAATTTAATTAAAAATGTGATTGCCAGGATGTTAACCAATTCCCAAGAGATGTGAAAAGAAAAATAAATTTATGCGTGCAGAGTTAAATTAAGCTCTTATCTGTTAATTCCCTGATTATTGATCCAGCGTACATAAGCTTGTTTATTCCTATTGTGCTGTGCAAGAGTCTCCGCAAATTTGTGATATCCAAAGTTCTCCACGTCTGCCACGAAGAAATAATATTTGTGATTTTCATAGTTCAATACCGCATCTACAGAGGAGATATCCGGCATAGCTATGGGACCGGGTGGTAGTTCTTTATATAAATAAGTATTATATGGAGAATCCAGGGTAAGATCCTTATATAGCACTCTTTTTATGACAGTGTCAAAATTATTATTCTCCAGCTTAATTGCATAGATCACAGTAGGGTCTGCATCTAGTTTCCAGCCGCTTTTAAATCTGTTCATATAAACCCCTGCAACTTTTGGCCGCTCATCTACCTTTGCGGTTTCTTTTTGCACTATAGATGCAATAACAGTCACCTGGTGTGGCGAAAGCCCAATTTCCTCTGCCTTTTTTAAACGGTCCTCTGTCCAGAAGCTATTATATTCGCGCTGCATTCTCTTCCTGAAACCTTCAGCAGAAGTCTGCCAGAAAAATTCATATTGATTGGGAATATACATCCCCAAAGCATTTTCAACTGTGAAACCATTTCCTCTTAAGAAGGCTGTATCCCTCATTACTTCCAACAGAGCAGTACTATCTGCTTCGATTTGCGCAGAGATCCTTCCTGCAAGATTTTCCAGCCGTTCCTGGTTGTTGAAAACCACCTTTACAGGCAGGCTCCTGCTTCTAAGGGTATTCACAATAGAATTATTGTTCATTCCCCTGGTGATTATATATTTCCCCGGCTTTGGCTCATAGCCTTTCTTCTGCGCTACAGCCATAAATGAGGAAACATCTTCCAAATGCCGGCTTAAACTATCTCTTACCGCACCAAAGCTTGCGCCTGTAGGTATATATATTGTAACTTCTTTATCCTCAAAAGCTGTATTTGGAGTAAAAA
>DATHWA010000035.1:0-7003 GCA_035461025.1 Gillisia sp.
GCGGCCTTTCAATTTACGCCTCTCATGGTTCCCAGGATCAGGTTATTCCGGTCTCCTGGGCCCGAAGAAACCCGGAGATCCTTAAACGCCTGAACATTGACCATAAATACTCAGAGTTCCCTGTAGGCCATGGAGTGGCACCACAAAACTTTATGGAAGTATTGCAATGGCTAAAAGCCCGTACTTAATTCCCGGCGGGGTAAAGGAAAGCTTTTTCTGTATTGAGGACCAGGTTGTTGTTTTCGTCAATGTCGTAAACAATGAATAATTCCCCCCAATAGGTGCCATCGGTAAAATCTGCAATGATCCATTTATGATTAAGCAGTTTCACTTTATTGATGCGCATTGCCCCTTCCATTCCGGCATATGGTACGAGATCATTATCGTCGTCGGCTTTATTTCGGCCTATGATCTCTTCCTCAACCAGGCTCCTTAAAACTTCGGGATCTATGCCCCTGTCCTCAAAATAAGAAATGGCTTCTTCATTATTTTCCAGGGAAAAATATAAAAGGTCCTTATTTTCTCCCAATAAGTTTAAGTTCTTCGCCTGTTCCTGTTCCACTTTGTTTTCCAGTCTTGTAATATCTGCATCCCTGGAATCCAAAATCTTCTTATCATTCACATATATAAAGATTGTGAACATTAGGGTAAAAATAAAAAGGTATAAGAATATCTTACTTCGCATTAAATTTGAATTTTTAAATTATCATAGGCAAGGAATACATTTTCCGGAAGGCTTGCCTGTACTTCTTCGTGAAAGCCTAATTTATGGCTGATATGTGTGAGGTAGCCTCGCTCAGGATTAATATCCTTAATTAATTCAACAGCTTCGGGAAGACTTAAGTGGGAATGATGTGACTCCTGTCTTAAAGCATTTAAGACAAGTACCTTCACTCCTTTTAATTTGTCTATCTCTTCCTGTTCAATGGTCTTCACATCTGTGAGATAAGCAAAATCCCCAAATCTAAACCCAAAAACCTGTACCCGGTTATGCATTACATTAATTGGTACGATTTGTAGGTTTTTAAAACGAAAAGGGGTATTTGTAATTTCCCTTACGGCCACATTTGGTGCCCCCGGATATTTATTCTCACTTTCAAAAATATAACTAAACCTGGTTTTAAGAGAGTTGAGTACCCTTTTATGAGCATACACGGGAATGTCTCCCTGTTTAAAAAAGAACGGTCTTATATCATCCAGACCCGCAGTATGATCATTATGCTCATGAGTATAAAGAATTGCATCTATTCGGGAAAAATTGTTGGAAAGCATTTGAGTCCTAAAATCGGGGCCACAATCTACCAGGAAATTGAAACCTTCCCACTCTACGAATATTGAAACCCTAAGTCGCTTATCTTTTGGATCCTTGCTTAAACAAACCGGATGATCACTTCCTATTACGGGGATTCCCTGCGAGGTACCGGTACCTAAAAATGTTACTTCCAAGCCTGTTATTTTTAATACAAAAGTAAGTATATTTTTTTCTATGGACCGCCGTTTTAGTACCTTTGTCTTACTTAACAGTGACTAAAAAAATACAGCTATGCCCATCACCATTATGGGGGACAGAGAGTTTGAAAACGTTCCCTCAATTAAGAGTAAAGCACTAAGAATAAATCTAAACGAGAATATATACGGCACCTTTTCTGAAATTGGAGCAGGACAGGAAACCGTAAGGAATTTCTTTAGATCTGGAGGTGCTTCAGGTACCATAGCCAAGGCTATGAGTGCTTATGACAAGGATTTTAGTGATGCTATATACGGTATTGAAGAGGATAAAAGATATGTGACTGAGGCAAGGCTTAAAAAAATGCTATCCCACGAGATAAACCTTATAGAAGAACGAATTACGCGTGATAAACATCCCAATAAGCTTTTCTTTAGCTATGCCAATACTGTTGCAACTATAGATTTTGCAAAACAGTATAAAGGTCATGGCTGGGTAGGTATTAGATATCAGGTAGATCCTAATGAAGACTATAACGAGATAAGCCTGCATATAAGATTTCATGAGAATGATGCAAGATTACAACAAAATACACTTGGAATTTTAGGGGTAAACCTTATTTATGGCGCCTATTATAAATATGACAATCCAAAAAAGCTACTCCGTTATCTTTATGATCATATAGATAAGGATCAAATTGAGATTGACACCATCAATTTCTCCGGGCCAAGATTTGAACAGGTAGATAACAGATTAATGAGTCTGCAACTGGTTAAAAATGGTATGACAGATGCCGTAATGTTTGCACCAGATGGTAATAACGTCCTTCCAGCCAAGATCCTTTACAAGAAGAACATTCTTGCCTTGAGAGGAAGCTTCAGGCCCGTGACAAAGGTGAATATGGATATGTATAAACGATCACTCGAATTATTTTTGAAGGAGAAAAAAGTTTCCGAAGAAAATACAGAGGTTATATTCGAGATCACTTTATCCAACCTTAGAGCTGAAGGGGAAATAGATGAAAGGGATTTTATGGACCGGGCAGAATTGCTTTGTTCATTAGGCCAGACCGTAATGATCTCCAATTTCCAGGAATATTATAAAGTAGTTGAATATTTCTCCAGATATTCTAAAGAACGTATGGGTCTTGCAATGGGTGTCAACAATCTTGTAGACATTTTTGACGAGAAATATTACAGGCATTTAAGCGGAGGTATACTGGAAGCCTTTGGTAAATTATTCTTCAAAGATCTTAAAGTATACCTTTACCCTTTCAAGGATCCAAATACAGGGGAGCTAATTACCAGCGACAATCTAAAAGTGCATCCAAGGATGAAAGAACTCTATAAGTTCTTTAAGTACAACGGTAAGGTTGTGGACATTGAAGAATATGACCCTGAGATCCTAAGCATCTTCTCAAGGGAAGTACTTCAAATGATCAACGATGGAAGAAGCGGTTGGGAAGAGATGCTTCCGGAACGAACTGCTGCAATGATCAAGGAACAAAACCTTTTTGGCTATAAGGAGAAAGTGGAGCAAAGGGCTTAAGGGTTAGGAGTTAGGAGTTAGGAGTTAGGAGTTAGGAGTTAGGAGTTAGGAGTTAAAATACAAATTTTACTGTTATTCAGAAAAAAAGTGAGGATCGCCGCAAGTTTCTGGAATCTGGCGCATAGACCAAATTTTTAATCCTGTTATCAGCGACATATTTTCTCCTGTCAATAAATATATTTTAAATTAAAAGAGGCTGCCCAATTGGACAGCCTCTTTTAATATTTTGAAAATTGATGTTATCCTAATCTCTCTATTTTGGCACCAATTGCTCTTAATCTCTCATCTATATTTTCGTATCCCCTGTCTATTTGTTCAATATTATGGATGGTAGAAGTTCCTTTGGCACTCATTGCCGCTATTAAAAGCGAGACTCCAGCTCTAATATCCGGAGAGGTCATCGTGGTGGCTCTAAGGCTTGATTTAAAATCATGACCTATTACTGTAGCACGGTGCGGATCACAAAGTATGATCTTTGCCCCCATATCAATCAATTTATCTACGAAGAACAATCTACTCTCAAACATTTTTTGATGAATAAGTACACTTCCACGTGCCTGGGTTGCCACTACCAGCATAATGCTCAATAAATCTGGCGTGAACCCGGGCCAGGGCGCATCACTAATATTCATGATGGAGCCATCGATAAAATTCTGCACCTCATAACCATCGGTATGCGCCGGAATGAAGATATCGTCTCCTTTTTTCTCAATTGTAATTCCTAATTTTCTAAACGTTGAAGGTATTACTCCCAGGTGTTCCCAACCTACATTTTTGATGGTGATCTCGCTTTTGGTCATCGCCGCCAGACCTATCCAGGATCCAATCTCGATCATATCCGGCAGGATGGTATGCTCACAACCTGTAAAGCTCTCCACTCCTTCAATAGTAAGAAGATTGGATCCAATTCCCCTTATCTCTGCTCCCATTGAGTTCAGCATTTTACAAAGCTGTTGCAGGTATGGTTCACAGGCTGCATTATAGATAGTAGTTGTTCCTTTTGCCCAAACTGCCGCCATTACGATGTTAGCAGTTCCTGTTACAGAAGCTTCCTCAAGTAACATATAACTCCCGGTAAGCCCATGTGGAGCTTCCACTCCATAAAATCTTTCCTCCCGGTTGTATCTAAATTTAGCTCCCAGTTTTACAAAACCTTCAAAATGCGTATCAAGCCTTCTTCGTCCAATTTTATCTCCCCCGGGCCTTGGGATATATCCTTTCCCAAATCTACCAAGCAATGGTCCCACGATCATTATGGAGCCTCTAAGACCGCTTCCATCTTTCTTAAAAGCTTCGCTCTCCAGGTAATCCAGGTCCAGTTCATCTGCCTGAAAGCTATAACTGCCTTTTCCCAGTTTTTCAATTTTAACCCCCAGGTTGCCCAGCAAACTAATAAGCTTGTTGACATCAACAATGTCCGGGATGTTGTTGATCACAACTTTCTCCGGGGTTAACAATACTGCACAAAGAATTTGCAGGGCTTCGTTTTTTGCTCCCTGTGGCTGTATTTCACCACTTAAAGCATGCCCTCCTTCAATTTGGAAAATTCCCATTTAAAATATTTTTTTAATGACGTTTGCGGCCGCGGGGATTGCGGTTGGTTTTCTTGGCAGGAGTACTGCTCTTGAACTTTTTGTTTCCTCTCAAAAGATTTGCCGCTTCGCTTAGATCTTCTTCTTTATTTTTAAGGTTGATAGTACCACCACTAAGTTCCCTTAGATGTTCAAAGATTATCTCATCTTCTACCGTCTCACGGTTCCAGTTGAGGTAAGATTTTTTCATGTGGTTGGCTATGGAATAAACAAGGGCTTCCTTAAGGTCACCTTCTTCCATTTTTACAGCCTCATCTATCATTCTCTTAATATTGTTCCCATAGAACCTGTACTTCGGAAAGTTTTGAGGATAGCCCATAGGTTCCGGACGTTTTTCCAAAAGTTCCTTGGAAGGTTTTGGAAAAGGAGATTCCACGTCCAGTTTAAAATCACTTATTATAAATAATTGATCCCATAATTTATGCTGAAAATCTGGCACATCCCGAAGGTGCGGATTCATATTACCCATCACAGCAATAATAGACCGTGCTACCTTATTGCGTTCTTCATCATCTTCGATGGCAATGGCGTGTTCTACCATTTTCTGTAAGTGCCTCCCGTATTCGGGTATGATTAACTTACTCCTCTCAGAGTTGTATTCTAATTCGTATGTCAAAATTGAAATTTAAGGTGATATAAAATTTTGGAGATAATATATTTGTTGCAAAATACTAAATAATATCCAACTACAGGAAATTTATTAAACACTTAATATCAGAAAAAATAAGCTCGTCTAGAGAGAGATAACCCCTTCTACTTCCTCACCTACTTTCTTATATTTGGCAATAACGGCATCCGGGTTCTTCATTCTTACATTTACAGATACACTGGTGTAATTACCATTTTTGGATTTCCTGGTGTTTATCACTGCTCCCATATTGTCAAAGATATCCTGTATATGTTCAATCTTATCCTTCCTGGTAGGAACTATAAACTTATAGAGATATTCCGTTGGCCACAATGACGTGTCCAATAATTGAGATTTTAATTTTTTATAAAACTCTTCAGGATTTTTAGATGCTTCCATGTTTCTTCTCTTTCATTCATTTTGATACAAATATACAATTAGTGAACCATTTTTTTTATCTGCCACAAATTCCGAAATTTGCCGGGTGCAAAATAAAAAAATTGTTATCACCGGGGGTCCCGGTACAGGAAAATCATCTGTTATAAAACACCTGGAACTCATGGGGCATATATGCTTCCACGAAGTTTCCCGGGAAATAACTGCCGCGGCTCAAAAAGAGGGAATAACACAGCTTTTTCTTGAAAAGCCCATTCTCTTTAGTGAAAAGCTTTTGGAAGCGAGGGTAATTCAGCATAAGGAGGCAACTGTAGCTGAAGGTACTGCGGTATTTCTTGATCGTGGTATCCCGGATGTTGTAGCATACATGGAATATTTCGGAACAAATTATCCTGAGAAATTTCACCATGCCTGTAGAAACCATAATTATGACCGAATTTTTCTTCTTCCACCCTGGGAAGATATCTATATAACAGATAATGAGAGGTATGAAAGCTTTGAACAGGCCCTTCTCATTCACGATTATTTAAAAAAGACTTATCTTTCCTATGGTTACGAGCCTATGGAGGTTCCAAAAAGCTCAATAGAGAACCGAAGTGATTTTATATTAAATAACATCCCCATGTAAACTTGCAGGAGGCCGCGAACATATTAAAAAAATTTTGGGGTCACGACGCATTCAGGCCCATGCAGGAAGAGATCATCCTTGCTGCTGAAAAACGGAGGGATATTCTCGCCTTACTCCCAACCGGAGGTGGAAAATCGCTTTGCTTTCAAATTCCTGTTCTAATGCAGGAGGGCATTGGAATCGTTATATCGCCCCTGGTTGCCCTTATGGAGGACCAGGTAAAAGCCCTTCAAAAAAAAGGAATAAAAGCTCTGGCTATAACCGGTGGGATTTCTTTTCAGGAGCTGGATTCATTATTGGATAATTGTATCTATGGAAATTATAAATTCCTCTACCTGTCTCCGGAGCGTTTACAGCAGGATATTGTACAGCAGCGTATAAAGCAAATGAATGTGAACCTTATTGCTGTAGATGAGGCACATTGTATCTCCCAATGGGGCCATGACTTCAGGCCCGCCTATCTTAATATATCGATTCTAAGGGAACTAAAACCCGATGTCCCGTTTATGGCCTTAACCGCATCTGCCACCCTGGAGGTAGTAAAGGATATTAAGAAGCAGCTGGCACTCAAAGATCCGCTGGTGTACAAAACTTCTTTGGAGCGTACGAATATTGCGTATAAGGTCATTGAAGCCGAAGACAAGATTTACAGGCTACAACAAATCCTGAAAAGCCGGGAGGAAACCGCGATCGTGTACGTTCGCACCCGTAATGCCACCATAGATGTGGCCCGGGAACTTCTGCAATATGGCTATACCGCGGCT
>DATHWA010000036.1:0-8206 GCA_035461025.1 Gillisia sp.
GTAAGAAACGTATGCGCCAGGTTGGGAACGTAGAGATCCCGCAGGAAGCCTTTATGGCAGTTCTAAAGCTCAATGATTAAGTAAAGAACAAGCAATACAAATAAAAAAAACCGCGGAATAACCGCGGTTTTTTTGTCTTCAATTATCTGAGACAATTACTGCGGGAATACCATGATCTTGGTATTTTCCTTAAAATAAGATTCAAGTTTAATTGGAATTTGATCCAATATTGGCTGGTGGGCTATAGATCCTTTTCTTGCAGTTATAAACATTACAATGTCCTCCGGCTCAATATTCTTGGAAATAATAAGGAAATCTTCCCAATTGGTAAATTCGTTGAATTCAAAAGGAGCCCTTAAGTTAAGTCTCTCTACCAACTCCTCAATCCCAGCCTGAGTGTCTTTGTCACAATTGACAAGGATAGGCACACTTAGCTCTTCAGCCATTTTTATTACCTTTTTCACCCAAAGTTCAAAACCATCCATTTTTTCTGATTTTGGTGGAACGGCAAGTATAAGTTTTTGGTGAGTTGCCCAGGGTCTTTCCAGCCGGCAAAGGAATATAGTTTTTGGAGTACGGTTTATAATCCCTGCCATTTTATCGCCTATTACAACCTCTGTCCCGGAACTGGTAGGCCATCCCATCACTAATAGATCTGCGATTAACTCTTTTGATTTTCTGGAGATCCCGCTGGCGATATCCCTGTCAATGGTCGCGGTGACATCTACAGAGGTTTCTGTTGCAGAAGCCTGCCTAACAAAATCTTCCAGACGGGTTCTGGCCTGGGCAATATTAAGCTCTGCCTGTTCATCATTGGGAACTACTGTAAGAATTGATACTGGATTCTCTGAGCTTTTATCCTTGATCAAAACCGCAAATTCCAGTAGGTCTTCCAGGTTCACCATATTTGCCAGGGGCAAAAGTATACTCTCCATCTTGAAACTTTCAGACTTTTTGATCTCTTCAGGATCTACTTCTTTAGCTTCAGCAAGCATTTTTTTAGCTGCATTTTCCGTTGCAAGGGTAGCTACTATGGAAGTAATAAGAATAAGGATAATTGTGCCGTTAAGGATGTTTATATCAATAATATCTGCATTGTATCCTACGATTATTACCGCCAGGGTTGCAGCAGCGTGACCACTACTCAAACCAAAGATTACCTTACGTTGGGACGCTGTATATTTATAAACCAACTGGGTAAAGAAGGCAGCCAGCCACTTACCTGCAATTGCGACTACAGAGAGCGTTATAGCTACAACAATAGCTGTATACCCGCTAAATATTACCCTAATATCTACAAGCATCCCCACGCTAATAAGGAAGAATGGTATAAACAGGGAATTTCCCATAAATTCAATCCTGTTCATAAGGGCAGAGGAGTGGGGAACAAGCCTGTTGAGGGCAAGACCTGCAAGGAAGGCTCCAATAATATCTTCAACTCCCGCCAGTTCTGCCAGGAAAGCGGCCAGAAAAACTACGGTGAGAACAAAAATATAATGGGAATGTTTCTCCTTTTCCATTTTGGTGAAAAACCACTTGGCTATTTTCGGAACTATAAAGAACATTATACCCACAAAAATACTGAGAGAAATTACCAATCTCACCCAAAAATCGTAGGTAAGACCCCCTTCCTGTGCATTCCCCATGATGACTGCTAGGATGATAAGCACAGCCGTATCTGTCAAAATGGTTCCTCCCACAGTAATAGCTACAGCTTCATTCTTGGAAACCCCCATTTTACTAACAATAGGATAGGCTATCAGGGTATGGGTTGCAAACATACTGGCCGTTAAAAAACTGGCATTAAAGTCATAACCCAACAGATAATAGCATACCGGGAAACCAATGGCAAGTGGTAGGATAAATGTAAAGAAACCAAAAGCAAAACTCTTATTACGGTTAACTTTGAACTGGTTCATGTCCAGTTCAAGGCCGGCGATAAACATTATGTATAATAAACCAATCTTAGAAAAAAGATCAATCGCGGCATTTTGTTCCAGCAACCCCACTCCAAATGGTCCAATGATAATACCTGAGATAATAAGTACTATAATTCCAGGAATATTCAGTCTTCTAAAAAGTATAGGTGAAATTAGGATTATAAGAAGGATGAGGGAAAATACCAGAACCGGATTACTGAGTGGCAGTTCAAACTCGTGGTATAAAATTTCAAGAAATTCGTTCATTTATTTCGTATTTATTCCGAAGAAATTGCAATCAATTGTCAAAGTTAGGTTTTTAATTAATTGTGCTGTTACCCAAAAAAATAAACCCTTGCGGAGTATCTAAGTTTTAACTTTTTATAAAGTTTTGCTTATCCAAAAGCCGTTAATATAAGTATTTTAATTAAAATAACCCTTCAGGATTATGATGCACAGGGAGAAGGAAAAGATGATAACTTTTCTTAATTTGCAGGAATCTTTACTATTAGCTTCATACTCTTCATTTATTTAAAGTAAAAGACTAATTAACAAGATGAAATACCTCTAAAATAATTTCTTATGAAAATATATCCAATTGAAGCCGGCAATTTTAAGCTGGATGGTGGTGCTATGTTTGGAGTCGTGCCTAAAACTATTTGGAATCGAACCAATCCTGCAGATGCTGATAATCTTATTGATATGGCTGCACGATGCCTGTTACTTGAAGATGGGGAGCAACTTACTCTCATAGACACAGGTATGGGTGACAAACAAAGTGAGAAATTCTTTGGTTACTACAATCTCTGGGGCGATGATTCTATTGATAAGTCCCTTAAAAAATACGGCTTTCACCGTGATGACATAACAGATATTTTTATGACCCATCTTCATTTTGATCATTGCGGCGGTTGTATAAAATGGAATAAAGAGCGCACCGGTTATGAGCCTGCTTTTAAAAACGCCAGATTCTGGAGTAATAAGGAACACTGGCAATGGGCAACACAGCCAAATCCCCGGGAAAAAGCTTCTTTCTTAAAGGAAAACATTATCCCTATGCAGCAAAGCGGTAGGTTGCATTTTCTGGAAAGAGAAAAAGACCAAATGTTTGTAAAACCAGAGCATTTTGGGTTTGGTGTGTTTTTTGCAGATGGGCATACAGATAAACAAATGATCCCTCATATACGTTATGATGAGAAAATCTTTGTTTTCATGGCAGATCTTCTGCCAACTGCAGGTCATATACCACTGCCTTATGTTATGGGATACGATACAAGACCTCTAATTACTCTTAGTGAAAAGGAAAAATTCCTTGATACTGCTGCTACTGAAGGTTATTACCTTATCCTTGAACACGATGCCCATAATGAGATCATTACCGTAAAACATACAGAAAAAGGAGTACGCCTGGACCAGGTCTATACATTTAATGAACTATTTAATTAATTACAATATGAGGATACCATTTTTTCAACCTTTTGTGTTCACAGCCCTTGCGCTAAGCCTCGCAGGATGTGGCACCACCTCCCCAACCATCGTTTCCACACCAATTGAAAACATTGATGAAATCCCCCTAAAGGTGACTGCACTCACAGATGTACAGTTACAGGGATGGGGTGGAGCAGATTTGGTAGCAGATACCATCCCGGGAATGAGTGTTCAAAAAGCCTATGATGAGATCATAAAGGGCCAAAAGGGTCAAAAAGTAATAGTTGCTGTGATAGACAGTGGGGTGGATATTGACCATGAAGACTTAAAATCTGTAGTTTGGAAAAACAGAAAAGAAATTCCAAATAATGGGATTGATGATGACAATAATGGGTATGTTGACGATGTTCACGGTTGGAATTTTCTAGGAGATGCTGTGAAGGAAAATATGGAATATACCCGTATTTATAAGAGATTTAGATCTAAATACGAAGGGAAATCTGCCAGCAGCATTAGCCAAACAGATAGGGCGGAATTCATCCTTTACCAGGAGGCAAAAGCTGAATATGAAAAAGAGTACAATGAAACAATTCAAACAAGAGACCAATACAGGCAAATCAAGCAGCAGCTGGTAGCGGCCCATGCAGCTGTATCGTCACAATTAGGCAAGGAGGATTATACTAAAAAAGAACTTTCTGCCATGACTGCAACTACAGACCAGATGAGGCAGTACAAAATGATGTTATCACAAATTCAGAACAATGTTAATGAGAACATTCCTGAAGCTCTTAAGGAACTGGATGAAGCCATAGAATATTACGAAGACAGGCTGGTTTCTCATTTTAACCTGGACCTTGATGGAAGGGCAATTGTAGGAGACGATCCTTATAATATCAATGACACAGATTATGGAAATAATAATGTAAAGGGGCCCAGCAGTGACAAGGAAGATATTAAACACGGTACTCACGTTGCAGGGATCATTGGGGCAAACCGGGATAACAACCTTGGAATTAAAGGAGTTGCAAATAATGTGGAGATCATGGCTATTAGAGCTGTACCAGATGGAGATGAGTATGATAAGGATGTAGCACTGGCAATACGTTATGCCGTAGATAACGGCGCTAAAGTTATCAATACCAGTTTTGGAAAATATTTTTCACCTAATCCTGAATGGGTTGTAGACGCAATAAAATACGCGGCCCAGAATGATGTTCTCATTGTAAATGCAGCAGGAAATGATGGAGTTAATCTGGATGAAACTACGGTTTATCCCAATGACCAGACCAAACAGGAACCGCAGGAATACGTAAATAATTTTCTTACTGTTGGAGCGCTTACTTCTGAATATGGCTCCGGGCTAGTCGCAAGTTTTTCTAATTATGGCAAAAAAAATGTAGATGTGTTTGCACCGGGAACAAAAATTTGGTCTACCACTCCAAATAACCAGTACGAATACCTGCAGGGTACATCAATGGCCGCTCCTGCGGTAGCCGGAGTTGCCGCCATGATTCGGTCATACTATCCAAAATTAACCGCGGTGCAGGTAAAACAAATTATTATGGATAGTGGCCTTACTACAAATGCCTCTGTACTTGTAGGAGAAGAAAAAGCAACACGAAAGTTCAGCGAACTTTCTGCCTCCGGGAAAATGGTTAATTTATATAATGCGCTTATTTTAGCCGATAAAGTTTCAAAAAATAGATAATTATGAAGAATATTTTAGTTGCCCTTACCCTCTTAACAAGTTGTTACATAACCGCTCAAAATAACACCAGCTATTGGCAACAGCATGTTGATTACACAATGGAAGTGGATGTAGATGTTGAAAAATTTCAATTTACCGGAACTCAGGAATTAATTTACACCAATAATTCACCCGATACTTTAAACAGGGTGTTTTACCATCTATTTTTTAATGCTTTCCAGCCCGGGAGCGAGATGGATGTTAGGCTGCAAAACATCCCGGACCCGGACGGGCGTATGGTAGTTAATAAAGGTACCCGTGAAAATCCGGAATTAGAAAGCCGCATAGCCGTTCTTAACGAAGAGGAAATAGGATTCTTAAGAGTTAATTCCCTTTCTCAAAATGGAAACTCTGTTGAGTTCGAAGAAGTAGGCACTGTGCTGGAAGTAAACCTGGATAAACCCATTCTTCCCGGAGAAAAAGCCACCTTTAAAATGGAATTCCAGGGGCAGGTGCCGGAGCAAATTCGCAGGTCCGGAAGGAACAGTGCAGAGGGAGTTGCCCTCTCTATGAGCCAGTGGTATCCTAAGATGGCTGAGTATGACTTCGAAGGCTGGCATGCAGATCCATACATAGGCCGTGAATTCCATGGGGTATGGGGAGATTTTGATGTAAAGATCTCTATAGATAAAGAATATATACTTGGAAGTACCGGGTATTTACAAAATCCCAATGAGATTGGATATGGATATGAAGACAAGGGAGCGAAGGTAAACCGCCCTAAAGGAGATAAATTGACCTGGCATTTTGTGGCTCCACAAGTACACGATTTCACGTGGGCTGCAGATCCGGATTATATTCATACTACCCGTGAGGCACAGGATGGTACAACCTTACATTTTTTATATAAAGACAATCCTGCGATAAAAGAAAACTGGGAAAATCTTCCGGAGAAAACAGAGGAATTACTATTATATTTTAATGAGCATATAGGTCCCTATCCATGGGATCAATACACTGTTATCCAGGGTGGAGATGGAGGGATGGAGTATGCAATGCTTACGCTTATCACAGGGGAAAGAAATTTTGGAAGCCTTGTTGGAGTAACAGCTCACGAACTTGCACACGCCTGGTTCCAGCATTTAATGGCAACAAATGAAAGCAAGCACGAATGGATGGATGAAGGATTTACGTCCTACATTTCAACCCTTGCAATGAATGAGGTAATGAATGAAAACAAGGAGAGGCCGTTTGAAAGAAGTTACCAGGGATATGTGAATCTTGTAAATTCCGGGGTGGAGGAACCTCTTTCAACACATTCAGACAGGTATGATCTTAATTATGCTTATAGTGTGGCAGCTTACACTAAAGGTTCCATTTTTCTTTCTCAGCTGGGTTACATCATTGGAAAGGAAAATCTTGATAAGACCATTAAACGTTATTATGAAGACTGGAAATTTAAACACCCAACTCCAAATGATTTTATAAGGGTTGCTGAAAAAGTTTCAGGAGCAGAGCTGGACTGGTATTTAAGTGACTGGACCCAAACCACAAAAACAATTGATTATGGGATAGGTAATGTTGCTGAAGATGGAAATTCAACCAGGGTAACACTGCAAAGAATAGGCTCTATGCCAATGCCTGTAGACCTTACAGTAGAATATAAGGATGGGAGCAAGGAAAATATCTATATCCCCTTGCAAATGATGCGTTGGGAAAAACCTTCAGAAGGACAGGAAAAGAGAAGTGTAGCGAAAAGATGGCCCTGGGCATATCCTACCTATGAAGTTGTGGTCAACAAGCCACTTTCAGAAATAAACCGCATTACCATAGATGAAAGCGGGTTAATGGCAGATGTTAACCGTGCAAATAATGTTTATAAAGCTGAAGTTGAAAAAGTGAATTAACAGCTTTCATTTTCAGAAAAAGTAAAAGATCCGTTTTGGGAATTCCCGAAGCGGATTTTTTTATTTTAGCTGTTTATAATCTATCTATGACAGAGAAGTTTCCGAAGGCCGAAAAATTGAAGAGCAAGATCCTTATAGATAGGTTATTTGCTGAGGGAAGATCCCTGCATAAATTTCCGGTAAAACTCATTTACGTACCTGTAAAGGATCTTAATAATAATAAAACAGGTGTTTCTGTACCCAAAAGGAGTTTTAAAAAAGCAGTAGACCGCAATTACCTAAAAAGATTATTGCGAGAGGCTTACAGAAAAAATAAGTATCTTGTAGGGAGTAATCTCCCACATCATTACGCGTTAATGTTCATCTATACAGGAAGGGAAAAAATTCCGTACAGTGAGGTGGTAGATAGTATGATATGGATATTGAGAAAATTATTAGAAAAGGAAATTAAAGATGAAAAATCCAATAATTAAAAGAATATCCATCGTAATCCTGGGGGCAGGTTTATTGGTGGGAACAACAAGTTTTGTTAAGTCAGATTTTTTTGCAATTGCAAAGCAGCTTGAGATCTTCACTACGCTTTTTAAGGAACTCAATATGAACTATGTAGATGAGACTAATCCTGCCGCACTTATGGATACGGCCATAAAAGCCATGCTGGAAGACCTGGATCCTTATACCAATTACTGGAATGAGCAGGATGTTGAAGCCGCCAGGATGAATACAGCAGGGGAATACCAGGGAATAGGGGCTGCGGTAAAGATCACCCGTGAGTCGTTTATAATTCTGGAAACTTATAAAGATTTCCCTGCAGATAAAGCCGGTTTAAAGGCCGGAGACGAGATTTTGGAAATTGGAGGGCTTCCTGTGGCCGATTATAGAGAAGATGCAGGAGAATTGCTGAATGGAGCCCCTAACTCTAAAATAGAAATAACTTACAGAAGACAGGGGAAAATTCATAACGCTACAATTACACGAGGTACAATAGAATTGAAGGCTGTTCCATTTTATGAATTACTGGAAGATAATACCGGCTATATAGTTTTGTCCAGGTTCAATAACAATGCTTCTTCAGAAACCATTAGAGCCTTAAAGGATTTACAAGGGCGGGGAGCAGATAAGATCATTCTTGATCTTAGGGGTAATCCCGGAGGTTTGTTAAGTGAAGCAATTTTGGTAAGTAATATCTTTATCAATAAAGGACAGCTTATTACATCCACAAAGAGTGTTATTGAAAAATATAATCAGCAATATTTTACTCCTAA
>DATHWA010000037.1:0-4419 GCA_035461025.1 Gillisia sp.
CTCCTGTTGCTCCAACTATTAATATCTTTTCCATCATCATTGTTTTTATTCTCACTGAAAGATAAGAATGATCTCCCGCAATCCCGAATAGCAGCCGTGGTATAACACGAAATTAACAGGCGTTGCGTTATTGAGCGGCCGCTTTCTGCTCCAGTTCCTTCTGAAACTCTTCCATCACCGGCTTTACAGTACTTTCCGGTAGGTCGGCTATTTTGATGTACATCAATCCGTCCACCGCATTATTAAACAATGGGTCAACATTAAAAGCTACAACTCTTGCATTCTGCTTGATGTATTTTTTGATAAGTACCGGTAGTCGTAAACTATTCGGTTCCAGTTCGTCTATGAATTTGTCGAATTTATTAAGATCGGCCTCACTGGATTCGAAGATCATTTCCTTGTCTTCATCCTTCAGCTTTACTTTGAACTCTTTTTTCGGATTTACGTATTGGGCCACCTCATTATCAAAGAAATTAGATCGCATAAATTCGATCATAAGTGACTTGGAGAAATTGGAGAATTTATCACTAATTGTAACCCCACCAATGAGATATTTATGCTCCGGAAATCTAAGTGTGCAATGCACGATCCCTTTCCAAAGAAGGAACAAGGGCATTGGTTTTTGCTGATATTCTTTGATTATAAAGGCTCGTCCCATTTCAATAGATTGGCTCATCATTTCATAAAGTTCCGGTTCGAAGCGAAAGAGGTCCTGTAGATAAAATCCGTCAATTCCATATTTTTTAAAGATCTCTGCCCCCATTCCCATCCTGTAGGCACCTGCTACTTTTTTAGCCTCCGTATCCCACAGGAACATGTGGTAATAGTAGTCGTCAAACTTATCCAGATCTAGGGCCTTGTTTGTTCCCTCCCCAATTTCGCGGAAGGTGATTTCCCTTAGCCTACCAATTTCCTGAATAATATTCGGGACAATTTCCCGCTTGGCCAGGAAAACCTCATAATTCTTACTTTCCAGCAACCTCTTATCAAGATGCCGGCAGGTCTCGATCTCTGCCTCTATTAATTCCTGTTTTGTCTCCCCGGCTATATCTTTTGGTGCTTTAGGAATTTTCAGGGTTTTAGGAATGTTGTCTATCAGTCTTTTTCTTTCAAAGGAATTTGCAAGCATATAGGTCTTCCTGCGAAGAAAACCGGTAAAAGCTTCCAGATTTGGGTGTGCCGACTGTTCTTCCGGAGTAATTGCATTTCCAATTCGCACTTTTATTTTTCGCTTCTTTTGGGTGAGCATCTCGCTGGGAAGTTTTGCTGTGCGCAGGATGTCACTTAATCCCGCAAGCCTGTAAAAGAAGAGGCTGTTTTTGGCGTGAAAATAAATGGGGATTACCGGCACATTGGCTTTTTGGATGAGCTTCATTGCACCCGGCTCCCAGGGCTTATCTACAATACTTCGCTGGTCTCTGTAAGTAGATACCTCTCCCGCGGGAAAAATTCCCAGGGAATGTCCCGCTCTTAAATGTGAAATTGCCTCCTTGATACCTGCAATGCTGGATTTAGCTTCCTTATGGTCTTCAAAAGGATTTACAGGCATAATAAAAGGCTTTAATGGTTCCAACCGCTGCAGCAGGAAATTGGCAATGACTTTATAGTCACTTCTTTGTTCCAGCACTGTTTTCATAAGGATCATCCCATCAATACCCCCAAGCGGATGGTTGGAAATTGTGATAAAGGGGCCTGTTTTGGGAATACGTTTAAGATCCTTTTCCGGGATCTCAAAATCTACTTCAAAACCTTCGAGTATGGAAGTGATGAATTCCTCGCCCTTTAATTGCTTCCTCTTTTCATATTCCTTATTGATTTTGGAAAGTCTTGTAGTTCTAAGAATAAGCCAGCCAATGGAAGTGCCAACAAATCCCATCTTGTCAAGGTTCATCACCTTTGCTACTTCTTTTGAACTTACAATTCCCATGGGTTCTGTGGTTTAGGTTTACAACAAATATAATAAATGAAAAAAAATCAAAAACCTAGAGATCAGGAACGGGCCACCAACTGTACGGTATTCTGCATCACCTGCTTTAGCAATACATCCTTATCCTGCTCCAGAGCCTTTAGCGCCCCTTCATCAAAATGCCTGATGGTAAAAAGTGAAACCCCTTCCAAATGCTCTACCTTAAATCTCGCCTTTAGGTGCAAAATAAGCTTTTCAAGATTATTAAATTTGTTATCCAGGCAAACGGAAAAACTAATAGCTGAATTTTGAATGAGATCCACTTTCATTTGATATAGGTGGAACAGCCTGAATATCTCGCTGATATTCTCCTCTACCATAAATGAAAAATCCAGGGAGGAAAGGGATAGAAGTACCTGATTCTTTTTCACAATAAAACAAGGGATCGAAGGGATCAAAGTTTGGCCTTTGCTCACAGCGGTACCTTCTCCCTGCGGATTGATAAATGATTTCACATAAAGAGGGATCTCTTTTCGTTGCAAGGGTTGTAAAGTCTTGGGGTGAATTACAGAAGCCCCGTAAAAAGCAAGTTCTATGGCTTCTTCGTAAGAGATTTGATTCAATAGTGTTGGATTCTTAAAAACCCTTGGATCTGCATTAAGTACTCCCGGAACATCCTTCCAAATGGTTACCTTTTCCGCATTGAGACAGTAAGCAAATATAGCCGCAGTGTAATCACTACCTTCCCTTCCCAGGGTGGTAGTAAAGTTATTGGCATCTGCACCAATGAAACCCTGAGTGAGATATAGTTTATTGGGGCGCACTGATGCCAGAATCTTTTCCTGGGTTTCCTGCCAGTTAACAGTGGCATCGCGGTAGGTGCTATCTGTTCTTATTAGTTTCCGGGCATCCAGCCGGGTATGATCCAGTCCCGTACTCTTAAAATATTCGCTTAAGATAAGAGAAGAAACCAGTTCCCCATAGCTCACAACCTGATCGTATACAAAATCATATTGGGTAGACTTATTATGCTCCAGGAAATTGTTAAGCTCCTCAAAGAGATCTTCAATTTTTTGAAAAACCAGGGTCTCTAATTCCCCAAATAATTCTGAAGCGATCTCCAGGTGGAAGTTTTTTATTGCTGAAAGTTGCTCTTTTGCGATACGATTCTTCTCCAGGTAAGACGCTACGACCAGCTCAAACGCATTGGTCATTTTTCCCATAGCTGAAACCACCACCACCTTATCTTCGGCTCCCGTGTAGTTAAGTACAGTCACAACGTTCTTAACTGAAGATGCATCCTTCACAGATGCTCCTCCAAACTTAAATACCTCCATGCTTATTCCTGAATATTTTTCCTTATTCCGGTTTCGTCCATATGCACGGTATACCAGTTCTTTTTAATATCGGCCCCCGTGTTTTCGTAAAATTCAATCGCGTTTTTATTTCCTTCAGAAACTACCCATTCCACTCTTCTTACCCCATTTTCATGACCATATTGTACCACTCTTCTATATAATGCACCGCCAAGGCCGGTTCCGCGCATTTTCTCCCTTACAATAAGGTCTTCAAGATGCACAGTGCGGCCCTTCCAGGTAGAAAAGCGGAAGTATACAAGGGCCATTCCCTCAATTTTCCCGTCCACATCTGCCACGAAGCATTTAAAATTCCCTTCATCAAAACCTTCATGTTCCAGGTCTTTCACCTTGATCTCTACCTCGCTGGAGGCATTCTCGTAAGCCGCAAGTTCCTTAATAAGATCAAGGACCTGTGGCATATCCTCCCGTTTTGCTTCCCGTATTGTATATTCCATAATTTTTGATGCTTTAATGCAAATTTAGCAATAGATTTCCGGAAGTGTGCAGCAGTTGCTCCCGGCAATACAGAATTTAACCTTGAGTTATGAATTCCTTCATAGCCTTCTCATCCATTTGCACGGTATTCCAGTTGTCAAATACCGTAGCTCCACTTTTTTTGTAGAAATCTATAGCCGGCTGGTTCCAGTCCAGAACAACCCACTCAGTTCTTTTACAACCTTGTTCCAAGGCATATTCAATTACCTTTCGGTAAAGAGCACTTCCCAGGCCTGTGCCCCGCATTTTTTCTCTAACAATGAGATCCTCCAGGTGTACGGTACGCCCTTTCCAGGTGGAAAAACGAAAATACGCCAGGGCCATTCCCTCAATTTGGCCATTTACCTCTGCGACAAAACATGTAAATAGGGGATGATCCCCAAAACCTTCCCTCTCGAGCTCCGCCACATCCACTTCTACTGCCTCCGGTTCCTTCTCAAAATGAGCAAGTTCCCGGATGAGTTCAAGGATATCCGGTAGATCCTTCTTTTCAGATTTTCTTATTTTGAATTCCATAGTATTGTTAATTGTTTCAAAAATAAGGAACCTGAAAGTTATATTAAATACGAAAACGTTGTAGTAACTTAAATATTTGAATAATTTTACCATGCGAAAAACAAACAACCAAAAAATGCCCAAAAGAAATCAGACTTTAGGTGA
>DATHWA010000038.1:0-7112 GCA_035461025.1 Gillisia sp.
CTAATAGTCCAATCATATTTCCCTACCCAGGTCCTAAAGAGTGGGAACTAAAATTAGAAGCCTATTTAGTTAGAGTGCTTTTTCCGCCACCCTTTAGGGAGGGGCGAAGCGGAAAAAGAGTTTTGAGTTCCATGATCTATCAGTCCACAAAATGAAATAAAAGTTCTTCTTTTCTTATTTCTTGCTTAAATTGAAAATAGTGGTCAATTTTAATTCCTTGCCCCGGCCCTAAAGAGAGGGAATTAAAATTAGAGGCATTGTAGTTGGAATGCTTTATAGAACCACGATAAAAGAGTCTGGAGTCTAGAATCTAGATGCTAGACTTTTACGTTGCAAATATAGAACGATACTACTTTTTCCGCCTCCCTTTAGGGCCGGGGCAAAGCGGGAAAAGAGTTTGGTAGTTCGATATTCTTGCAAATCCAACAAGTGAAATAAAAGTTCTTTTCTTCTTATTCTTCTATAAAAATAAGTCTTAGACCAAAGCAGTCTTGACTCTAGACTCCAGCAGCGATAGCGGGTCCAGACTCTTTTTTCTACATTCCCGTCCTAATAGCCTCCACTGGATCCAATTTAGATGCTGAAATCGCAGGAATGATCCCGGAAACCAAACCTATTACAGCTGAAACAGCCGTTCCTATGAACATGTTCCAGGGAGAAAGGATAAACTGAAACTCACCCGTTAACTGGGATGCCCCAATGGAAACAAGCCAGACAAGGAAAAGACCGATTAGTCCCCCTATCACAGCCAGGATCACCGCCTCGAACAGGAACTGAAATAAGATAAATCTGTTCTTTGCACCCAGAGATTTCTGGATTCCAATGAGGTTCGTGCGTTCTTTCACGCTCACGAACATGATGTTGGCTATTCCAAATCCTCCCACCAAAAGGGAAAATCCGCTAATGATTAGGCCAATGAAATTCATCTGGCCCGTAATATTATCAATTAGATCTGCAAACCCTTGTAACTGATTTACAAAGAAATTATTTATTTCATCGGGTTTTAATCCCCTGTAACTCCGCAATTGCTGTGTGAGCATTGCAATGAATTCAGCATTATCCACCCCTGCTTCGGGTTTAATAACAATTTGAGGGAAGGTATTCCTGTTGTTGTCCCCATAGATTCTTCTTACAACATTAACCGGCAGATAGGCAGCCTCATCTTTGGAATTTCCAAAGAGATTCATCCCCTCTTTTTTAAGAACGCCGATTACAGAGAACTTTCTACCGTAGAGTCTCACCTGTTGTCCTAAGGGATCACTTCCTCCAAACAAATTATTGGCAATCTCGTGCCCAAGAACTATAACCGGAGAGCCACTAACAGATTCTGCTTCGTTAAAAAACCTTCCGGTTTCAAGTTGTAACGCTTCAATATCATAATAACCCTCTGTAATAGCACCAATTTCTACCTGTTCCACGGTCATGTCTCCAAACCTAATGTTCTCCCTTGGCACATTCATCGCGTAGCTTATCGCCTCAATATCCGGCATCGACCTGTTGAGGTACTGGTACTCATCATAAGACATATCCGGAAATTGCTCCCTTTTCCACCTTGGAACTTCAGTAGGACCAAATGAAAATCTCATAAGAATGATCGTGCTGTTGTCCAGAGAGCTCATTGTCCCTTTGATCTCCCTTTCCAGGGAATCTACCGCAGCAAGAACCGCGATGATAGAAAATATCCCTATGGTAACCCCAAGTAATGACAAAAATGTACGCAGCTTATTATTTCTGAGTGCATTGATGGCAAAAAAGAAACTTTCCTTGAGGAGCCTTAAATAAATAAGCATAGTAAAGACAGGTGTTTGGCGTCAATTACTGATAAGACGCAGGCAGGTGTTTTTCGTTACAATAATTTCCAGAAATAAAACCTGATATCTTTAGATTTTATAGTGATTTAGTTACTTTTGCAACCTTAACAAACACAACACAATGAGCGATTTAAAATCTGCGAAATCTGCACTTATTTCTGTATTCAGCAAAGATGGCCTGGAACCTATAGCCCGAAAGCTTAATGAGCTGGGGATCACCATTTATTCTACAGGAGGTACAGAGGATTTTATTAGGAATTTAGGTATTAACGTAGTGCCGGTGGAAGATGTAACTTCTTATCCATCCATTTTGGGAGGCCGGGTTAAGACCCTTCACCCAAAAGTTTTTGGCGGAATTCTGAACAGGCAGGAGCATGAAGGGGATGTAGCTGAAATGGAAAAGTACGAGATCCCGCAAATTGACATTGTGATCGTGGATCTTTATCCGTTTGAAAAAACTGTAGCTTCCGGTGCTGCTGAAGCCGATATTATTGAAAAAATAGACATTGGCGGAATTTCACTTATACGTGCCGCCGCGAAAAATTTCAGGGATGTGATCTGTGTTTCCTCTGTAGAGGATTATTCAGCTTTCCTTGATCTTATTTCAGAAAACAACGGAAAGACCAGCCTGGCAGATAGAAAGCGTTTTGCTGCAAAGGCATTTAATGTTTCTTCTCATTATGACACAGCGATCTTTAATTATTTGAATGCTGAAGAAGAGGTTTTCAAACAGAGTTTTTCACAGGGAATGCCGCTTCGTTACGGAGAAAATCCGCATCAAAAAGGAACTTTCTATGGAGACTTTAATGAAATGTTTGACCAGTTGCACGGCAAGGAGCTTTCTTACAACAACCTTCTTGATGTAGATGCAGCTGTGAATCTTATGCAGGAATTCAAAGGGGAAGCACCTACTTTTGCCATTCTGAAACACAACAATGCCTGCGGACTGGCTCAACGGGAAACCATACTCGAGGCATATAAAGATGCTTTGGCCGGAGATCCTGTTTCAGCATTTGGAGGAGTATTGATAAGCAATGTGGAAATTGACGCCGCAACTGCTGAAGAAATCCACAATTTATTCTGCGAGGTTGTCATCGCGCCTTCTTTTTCTTCAGAAGCAATTGAGATATTAAAAGGAAAGAAGAACAGGATCATTCTTATTCAGAAGGAAACTGAACTCCCCACTCAACTGGTACGCACCTGTTTAAACGGGGTACTGGTACAGGACAGGGATAATAAAACTGACAAGGCAGATGAATTAACCCAGGCAACCAACAATAAACCTACGGCTGAAGAGTTAAATGACCTGATATTTGCATCAAAAATTTGCAAGCACACAAAATCCAATACCATTGTTTTAGCAAAAAACAGGCAGTTACTCGCAAGCGGAACCGGGCAAACCTCCAGGGTAGACGCCTTAAGGCACAGTATTGAAAAAGCCGGCTCTTTTAAATTTGACCTAAAAGGTGCAGTTATGGCCAGTGATGCTTTTTTTCCGTTCCCGGATTGTGTTGAAATCGCAGGGAATGCAGGAATTACAGCAGTAATCCAGCCCGGCGGATCAATAAAAGACCAGTTAAGCATAGATTATTGTAATGATAATAATATTGCCATGGTGATGACGGGCACAAGGCATTTTAAACATTAATTTTACTACATTTACCTAACCTCAACATACATACTATGGGATTTTTTGATTTTCTCATTGAAGAAATAGCAATTGACTTAGGAACGGCAAACACACTTATAATCCACAACGACAAAGTGGTAGTGGATAGCCCTTCTATAGTCGCCCGGGACCGTACTACGGGAAAAATAACCGCGGTGGGAAAAGAAGCTGCAATGATGCAGGGGAAAACCCATGAGAATATCAAAACAATTCGCCCTCTTAAAGATGGCGTAATTGCAGATTTTGATGCCAGTGAGAAAATGCTCACTATGTTCATCAAGGAGATCCCTGCGTTAAAGAAAAAAATGTTTGCACCCGCTTTAAGGATGGTAATTTGTATCCCATCAGGAATTACAGAAGTGGAGATGAGAGCTGTAAAGGAAAGTGCAGAAAGGGTAAATGGAAAGGAAGTATATCTTATCCACGAGCCAATGGCCGCAGCAATAGGTATTGGGGTTGATATTATGCAGCCAAAAGGGAATATGATCGTGGATATAGGTGGTGGTACCACAGAGATCGCCGTAATTGCCCTGGGAGGTATTGTTTGTGACAAATCGATAAAAATTGCCGGTGATGTTTTCACCAATGATATTGTTTATTACATGCGCACCCAGCACAACCTTTATGTTGGGGAGCGAACTGCTGAAAAAATAAAGATCCAGATAGGTGCTGCCACAGAAGATCTTGAAGTACCGCCGGACGAAATGAGTGTACAGGGACGTGACCTGTTAACCGGGAAACCAAAACAGGTACAAATTTCCTATAGGGAAATAGCCAAAGCCCTTGATAAATCTATTCTTAGAATAGAAGATGCGGTAATGGAAACCCTTTCACAAACCCCACCGGAACTTGCTGCCGATATTTATAATACCGGGATCTATCTTGCCGGGGGTGGTTCTATGCTACGTGGCCTTGATAAACGTTTATCTTTAAAAACAGACCTTCCTGTATACATAGCTGAAGATCCTTTAAGAGCTGTGGTAAGAGGTACTGGAATATGTTTAAAAAACCTAAGCCGTTATAAGGGAATTTTGATAAAGTAGTAGGAGAGCACACGTATGCAGCAGATATTTAATTTTCTTATCCGCAATAAGAATAACATTTTATTCCTGTTGCTGCTCAGCCTTTCTCTGTTTTTAACTATCCAGTCCCACTCCTTTCATAGAAGCAAATTTATAAGTTCTGCCAATGCCTTAACCGGTGGTATTTATAGTAGGGCTGCTAATGTTCAGAATTATTTTCATTTGGAAGATTATAACCAGCGCCTGCTGGAAGAGAACAAACAGTTACGCAGCCTGCTCGCAAATGTTAAGGATACAACCGCACTTGAAAATGTCACAGATTCCACCCTTGTCGAGGGAATTTTCACCTTTCGTACAGCGAGGGTGATCAATAATAATTATTCCAAAATAGATAATTACATCACCCTGGACCGTGGGGCGAATAGCGGTATTCAAACAGAGTATGGGGTAATTACCAGCCAGGGGATCGTAGGTATAATTGACCATGTGACAAAAAGCTACTCCCGGGCCATTTCCATCCTAAATTCCAATTCCAGGATCAATGCTCAGCTTAAGAAAAGCTATCACTTTGGATCTTTGGTTTGGAATGGAAAGGATCCTAATATAGTGCAGCTTATTGATGTGCCCCGTCTCGCTCCGGTACAGGAAGGGGACACCATAGTCACAGGGGGTAGGTCACTTATTTTCCCGCAGGGAATTCCTATTGGTAAAATTGAGAATTTTGAGCTGGACCAAAATGAAAGTTATTACACCTTGAACATCCGCCTTTTTAATGATATGACCAATATAGGTCACGTCTACATTATAGAAAATGAAGATAAGGAAGAGATAAAAGCCCTGGAAGAAGCCAATGAATAGCACGATACTCATAAACAGCCTGCGTTTCGTGTTCCTTGTGTTGCTACAGGTACTCCTGCTCAATAACATCAATTTTCTGGGATACGTGAATCCTTATTTATATATCCTGTTTTTGGTGTTATATCCATTTAATACCCCGCAGCCGCTTTTTATGTTTCTGGCTTTTCTTTTAGGTCTTTCAATTGACACCTTTGAGGACAGTGGCGGTATACATGCTGCCGCGAGTTTATTTATCGCGTATGTGAGACCGGTGTTTTTGAGGTTTTCGTTTGGTGTAAGTTATGATTATCAAACAGTAAAATTATCCAACACCCCCTATGGCGCCCGTTTAAGCTATATCCTGTTTTTGGTCTTCATCCATCACTTCATATTATTCACCCTGGAGATGTTTGATTTTACGCACATATTTCTGATATTGAAAAAAACTTTCTTTTCAGGTATATTTACTACTTTATTGATCCTTATCAGCTTAACATTATTTAAACCAAGACGCCGATGAGAAGATTACTGCTATACATCATCATTCTTACAACAGGAATTATCTTTCTTGCCCGGCTTTTTTATCTGCAGGTGCTGGATGAATCCTTTGTTCGACTTTCTGAAGATAATGCAGTTAAAGTGGTTTACGATTACCCGCAGCGAGGTTATATTTTTGACAGAAATGGGAACCTGCTGGTATCCAATCAGCCTTCCTACGATGTTATGGCGATCCCCAGAAATGTCAAGGCATTTGACACGGCCGAATTTTGTACCATTTTAAATATCACTCCGGAACAGCTTGTTCAAAAACTGGATAAGGCGAAGATCTATTCGCCCCGGCTTCCCTCCATTATAGTGCCGCAACTCTCAAAATCTGAATACGCTTATTTACAGGAGAAGATGCGTAATTACCCGGGTTTCTATATTCAGAAACGTTCACAACGGGATTATCAAACTGAAAGTGCAGCAAACGTGCTTGGATATATTACCGAAGTGAACCGCAAGATCATCGAGGACAATCCTTATTACATTAGTGGGGACTTAATTGGGAAGCAGGGAATAGAAGGCTATTATGAAGAATTACTGCGCGGTATAAAAGGAGTTAAATATATTCAAAAAGACAGATTTAACCGTGATATTGGCGCCTTCAAAGAGGGGATCTTTGACACCCTTCCCAAAAAAGGAAAAGACCTCACTATTACTATTGATGGTGGGCTACAGGCTTACGGGGAAAAATTGATGGAAAACAAATGGGGTGGTATTGTAGCCCTGGAACCGGGCACCGGGGAGATACTTGCACTTATAACTGCTCCCAGTTATGATCCCGCAAAGCTGGTAGGCCGGAAAAGATCCCCCAATTTTTCTGAACTTTATTATGACTCCATAGCCCGCCCATTATATGACCGTGGGCTGTTGGCAGAATACCCTCCTGGATCCCCTTTTAAGACCATCAACGCACTTATTGCCTTGCAGGAAGGGGTTGTAACAACCCAGGAACGTTTTCACTGCAGCGGGGGATATTTTTATGGGCGTGGAAGAAAAATGGGTTGCCACCCGCACAGCAGTCCGCTGGATATGGTGCCCGGTATAGCACAATCCTGTAACGCATATTTTGCAAATATTTACAGGAGAACCATAGAAAAGTTTCCAACTCCTCAGGAGGGAGTTGATACCTGGGCAAGGCACTTAGAGAGTTTTGGGCTTGGTGGATATTTGGGAAGCGACCTCTCCACAGGAAGGCCCGGTAAGGTCCCTACTGCCGACTATTACAAC
>DATHWA010000039.1:0-17728 GCA_035461025.1 Gillisia sp.
ACAAGCGTCCAGAGTATATTGAGGCCTTTTTTAATGTGATAAACTGGCAGGAGGTTTCTGCACGTTACGCTCAGGCTAAATAGATATTTATTTTGAAAAAGGAAAAGAGGTTGCCTGGAAAGGCAGCCTTTTTTTATGAAAATTATCTCAGCTATTTTAAAAGGGCATAAAATGATGCTCAACAACATAAAATAAAACTGAAAATTAGCCACGAATACACTAATATTTTATCTCTTTTCGGCTCCATTACAGAGATTTTAATCTCTTCTCTCTTATAGTGGATCTTGGATCTTGGCTCTTGATTCTTGATACTTAGTTCTTAATCCCAATACATTTCCCGACAAGACATAAAAAAAGGCGGATTTAAGAATCCACCTTTTTTTGCCCCAAATCTACCATGAACTTAACCTACTTATGCTATGGCTTTGCTAATATACAGCTTTACACAGGCCGTGCAAACACTTTTAGACCAAGTACCCGAAAATTAGTTGAAATGCAGTTTTTTTAAAAATTATTTTTTCGTTTGTAAGAAGCCGACTAATAAGCACGGTCTTTATTTCCTTCATAGAAATTAATAAATGCCCTGTTAACCACCCTGTTACCTCCAAAAGTTGGATAGTCACCGGTAAAATACCAGTCGCCCAGATTTTTTGGACAGGCTTTATGCAAGTTATCTACTGTCTGGTAAATAATCTTCACTTTGGTTTTAACTTCAGGCTCGCTTAATAGTTCAGAAATTTTATCAGATATCTGCTGGTCTGTAAATGGCTCATAGATCTCTTTCACGAAATTCTTAACATCCACATCTTCAAGGTCTACCTGTTTCTTGCATTTAGCGTAAACCTCATCTACAATGTGATATTGATTGTTATCTTTAAGAAGTTCAAGGGTAGCTCTAAATGCTACGAGGTCTTCCAGTCTTGCCATATCAATTCCATAACAATCTGGAAAACGTATTTGAGGCGCAGAGGATACAACCACAAGCTGTTTTGGGTTCAACCTGTCCAGCATTTTTATAATACTCTTTTTAAGAGTAGTACCCCGTACAATACTATCATCAATGATCACAAGATTGTCCTCCGGCTTTACCACTCCATAGGTCACATCATAGACATGGGCAACGAGATCATCCCTGCTGCTATCTTCTGTGATGAATGTTCTTAACTTGACATCCTTAATCGCAATTTTCTCTGTACGCAATCTGTACTCTAGAATTTCCTGCAGACGCGCATCTGTAAGAGAATCTTTCTCTGCCAGGATAGTCTCGTTCTTTTGCCTGTTAAGCTCATCCTGGGCAGCCTCAACCATTCCGTAGAAAGAAGTTTCAGCTGTGTTGGGAATATATGAGAATACAGTATTAATTGTGTCGAATTCAATAGACTTAAGCACCTCCGGCATCAATAGGCGGCCTAACATTTTTCTTTCTTTATAAATTTCTGCATCACTCCCACGAGAGAAATAGATCCGTTCAAAAGAACAGGCTTTTCGCTCCAGAGGTTCAAGGATTTGTTTAATGGATACCTCTCCGCTCTTTTTGGTTATCATAGCATGTCCGGGATCAAGCTCCTTTACATCTTCAAATTTGACATTAAAGGCGGTTTGGATTACCGGTCTTTCAGAAGCTACTACCACGACCTCATCATCTTTATAATAATAAGCCGGTCTAATTCCTGCAGGATCCCTTAGAACAAATGAATCGCCATGGCCTAATAGTCCGGCCATTGCATAGCCGCCGTCCCAGTTCTTGGCACTCTTGCGCAATATTTTTGCAACATTAAGCCTCTCTGCGATTACAGGTGAAGCCTCTACCTTGCTATATCCCTCTTTTTTTAATTTTTTATAAAGTTTTGCTACTTCGTCATCCAGAAAATGGCCTATTTTCTCCATAACCGTGACGGTATCTGCCCGCTCTTTGGGATGCTGTCCCAGGTCAACAAGATTGTTGAAGAGCTGGAAAACATTGGTCATATTAAAATTTCCTGCAACAATAAGATTCCTGTGCATCCAGTTATTTTGGCGCAGGAAAGGATGAACGCTTTCTATGCTATTCTTCCCAAATGTTCCGTAACGCACGTGGCCAAGAAAAAGTTCCCCTATATATGGGATGTTTTTTTTCTGAAGTGCCACATCACTTGCATATTCAGGATTCTCTGTGATCTCCTGGTTAATACGCTCGTTTATCTGGCTGAAGATATCCTGAATGGGCTGGGCGGCATTAGATCTTAACCGGCTTATGTAACGGTCACCGGGAGCCGTATTAAGTTTAATGCTGGCAAAACCGGCACCATCCTGTCCGCGGTTATGCTGCTTTTCCATTAGGAGATACATCTTATTTACTCCGTAAAATGCAGTTCCATATTTTTCTTTATAAAATTCCAGCGGTTTAAGCAGGCGTACGAGGGCAATTCCGCACTCGTGTTTTAAAGCGTCACTCATATATTGTTTTATTTCGGCTTTATATATTTAGAGCATCTTAGTCACAAAAAAAACCCTGAAATTACAGGGCCTTATTAGGAGAAAGTTCGATATCAAACTGTGTTAGATTTTTAAATTCTTTCATGCGGGAATCTATTTCCTCCAGTTGCAGCTTTTCCATTCTTTCTGTGCCAAATTTTTCAACACAAAAGGAAGCAAGGCTGGAACCATAAATCACAGCATTTTTCATATTTTCAAAAGATATATTTTCGGTTTGAGCAAGATAACCTGCAAACCCGCCAGCAAAAGTATCTCCGGCGCCTGTTGGATCAAATACATCTTCCAGCGGCAAAGCAGGGGCAAAGAAAACTTTTTCCTTATGGAAAAGCAGTGCACCATGTTCGCCTTTTTTAATCACTACGTATTTGGGACCTAATTCTTCTATCTTTCTGGCGGCTCTTACAAGGGAATGTTCCCCTGTCAATTGCCGGGCCTCCTCATCATTGATAGTGATAACATCTACCTTTGCTATAACCTTTAAAAGGTCATCCCATGTGTTATCCATCCAAAAATTCATTGTATCCAGTATCACCAATTTTGGATCGTTAATTTGTTCCAGAACGCTTAATTGTACAAGAGGGTGAAGGTTTCCAAGCATAACAATCTCTGCATCCCTGTAACTTTGCGGTACAACAGGATCAAAATCTGCAAGAACGTTAAGTTGGGTTTCAAGGGTGTCCCTTGTATTCAGGTCGTTATGATATTTGCCACTCCAAAAGAATGTTTTCCCTCCTTTAACTATCTCTATTCCTTCTATATTGATGCCATTAGTGGTCAAAAGATCAAGATGCTCCTGCGGGAAATCTTCTCCAACTACAGAGACAATCGCATTATCTATGTTAAATTGGGAAGAAGACAGGCCTATATAGGTAGCCGCACCACCAAGAATTTTATCTGTTTTGCCAAAAGGTGTTTCAATTGCATCGAAGGCTACTGTGCCCACTATCAATAATTTACTCATAACTGGATTTCAAATTTGAGGTGCAAATATACATGATGTTTTACAAGGAAGAGGGTAAAAGAGAAACTTTAGGACAATAGGTTTTAGGGGTTTATTTTTCCTCAAAACCTTTATCTATCAACAGGCGCGATTGTTTCGAAGCATCAACCGCCAGGGCATCGCAGCGCTCATTTTGGGGGTGATTGTTATGTCCTCTTATCCATTTAAACTCCACCTTGTGTTTCCTGTATTCAACAAGAAATTCCTTCCAGAGGTCAACATTCTTTCTGTCTTTGAAATTCTTTTTTTCCCAACCGAAGACCCAGCCTTTCATGACCGCATCCACGACATATTTAGAATCTGTAAATACCACCGCCTTTGTATCCGGATTTTTTAATTTGCGAAGGGCTTCGATTACTGCGAGCAATTCCATCCGGTTGTTGGTAGTGTGCTTAAAGCCTTTAGAGAATTCTTTCTTATATGGTTTTCCAACCCATTCCATAACGATGCCGTAGCCTCCCGGGCCTGGATTGCCTCTTGCAGCCCCGTCTGTATAAATATGAACCATAGGGTTATTCACCTTGTTGCTGGCTTAACATGTCCTCAATTACTCGCGGAAAATGCTTGTATTCCAATTCGTGGATCCTGCCCGCAAGTTGTGTGGGGGTCATATTGACGTCCACCGGGATAGTGGCCTGGAATATAGTTTTCCCCTCATCATATTTATCATTCACAAAATGAATTGTAATCCCTGTTTCAGTTTCTTTATTATTAATGACTGCATTATGAACAGCATCTCCAAACATTCCTTTACCTCCAAATTTTGGCAAAAGGGCAGGATGTAAGTTAATTACTTTGTTAGGAAATTTCCTAAGGATCTTATTAGGAAATAACCATAGAAATCCTGCAAGAACAATGAGATCCGGGTTTAGATCCTTCAGCACATTTTTCATTTCATTAGTTTCATAAAAAGCTTCCCGGTCAAAATGAAGGGCTTTAACCCCCAGGTTATGTGCTTTTTTAAGAACTGGAGCTGTTTTGTTATTGGAAAAGACAGCTATAACCTCTGCTGTTCCAGTATCTTGGAAATGTTTAATGATATTTTCAGCATTGGTTCCGGTGCCGGAAGCAAAGATCACAATTTTGGCTGGAAGCATAATTTAGGGAGGTTCAAAGGAGAGTTAACAATTATTAAGACGTAAAAATAAAGGGTTTAAATGAAATTTACGTAAATTAGAACCACATTTTTAAACTAAAAACCGGTTTTAAAATAAAGTTTTTTATTTTTGCCACCTAATCAAAATTAAAATAGAATATTATGTCAGACATTGCATCAAGAGTAAAAGCGATTATCGTTGACAAACTTGGAGTTGACGAGAATGAAGTTGTAAACGAAGCCAGCTTCACCAACGACTTGGGCGCTGATTCATTAGACACTGTGGAATTAATCATGGAATTCGAAAAGGAATTTGATATCCAGATTCCGGACGACCAGGCAGAAAACATCGCCACAGTTGGCCAGGCAATTTCTTATATTGAAAACGCAAAATAAAAAGAAAAGCACTTTATGGAGTTAAAGCGAGTTGTAGTTACAGGCCTGGGAGCCTTAACACCTATTGGTAACAATGTTGAAGAATATTGGGATGGATTGGTGGCCGGTAAAAGCGGATGTGCTCCTATAACCTATTTCGATTCTGAAAAATTCAAAACTAAATTCGCTTGTGAACTCAAAAACTTTGATGTTCTTGAATTTTTTGACCGCAAGGAGGCCAGAAAGTTAGACAGGTTTGCCCAGTATGCCATAGTAGCCTCAGATGAGGCTATAAAGGATTCCGGGATAGACCTGGACACAATTGACAAGTACCGTGTAGGTGTAATTTGGGGTGCGGGTATAGGAGGCCTGGAAACTTTTCAGGATGAAGTTACCAATTTTGCAACTGGTGACGGTACTCCCCGCTTTAATCCTTTCTTTATTCCAAAGATGATCGCAGATATTGCCCCGGGTAATATCTCTATTCGCCACGGGTTAATGGGCCCTAATTATACTACTGTTTCAGCTTGTGCATCAGCTGCTAATGCTATGATAGACGCTTTGAATTATATAAGACTGGGTTACAGTGATATTATAATTTCAGGAGGGTCTGAGGCTGCAGTGACTAAAGCCGGAATGGGAGGTTTTAATGCTATGCATGCTTTATCAACCAGAAATGAGAGTCCAGAGACTGCTTCAAGACCTTTTGATTCAACCAGAGATGGTTTTGTTCTGGGAGAAGGGGCAGGGGCAATTGTACTGGAAGAATATGAGCATGCTAAAGCAAGGGGAGCAAAGATCTATGCCGAGTTCATTGGCGGTGGTTTATCTTCTGATGCTTACCATATGACCGCACCCCATCCGGAAGGAATCGGTGTAGTCGCTGTGATGAAAAATTGTTTACAGAATGCTGGAATAAATCCTGAGGATGTAGATGCTATTAATACTCACGGGACTTCCACTCCATTGGGAGATGTGGCAGAATTAAAGGCTATAAGCAAAGTATTTGGAGAACACGCCAAAAATATTAATATTAATTCTACTAAATCTATGACAGGCCATTTACTTGGTGCCGCCGGTGCTATTGAAGCAATTTCGGCTATTTTGTCTATGAAACATGGAATTATACCTCCCACTATCAATCACGAACACGCGGATGAGAATATAGATCCGGAATTAAACCTAACGCTTAATAAAGCGCAGGAGCGGGAAGTGAACGTGGTGATGAGTAATACTTTTGGTTTTGGAGGTCATAATGCCTGCGTGCTTTTTAAAAAATTTAATGAATAGTCACTAATGAGTGTTATTCGTAAAATATTAAATTCCCGCTCTTCTAAAGACGGGAATTTTTTTATTGCTATGCACAAGATCCTGGGTTTTAAACCCAAGGACGTAACTCACTACCAGAAAGCCTTTACCCACCGGTCCCTTAATCAAAAGGACAAACAGGGAAATGCAGTAAATTTTGAAAGGCTTGAATTTTTAGGCGATGCCATGTTAAGTGCTGTTATTGCAGGTTATTTGTTCAAGACTGTTCCTGGAGGAAACGAGGGATACCTCACAAAAATGCGTTCCAAAGTGGTGAGTCGCAAACATCTCAATGAATTGGGAAAAGATCTGGATCTCATAGATTTCGTCCAAACTAATATACCCAAGGATCAATTTGGAGCCAATATTCATGGAAATCTATTTGAAGCACTCATAGGAGCAATTTATTGGGATCGTGGATATAAATATTGCAAACGTTTCATCTATGAAAGGGTTATTAATCCATATGTAGATATTGAACAGTTAGAAGGCCGGGTTATAAGCTACAAAAGCCTTTTAATAGAATGGTGCCAAAAAACCAAGAAAAATTTTAATTACGAGGTTTATGATGACACCGGTAATGATGAGATGAAACACTTCGCTGTCAAATTAAGGATAGATGACAGGGTAGTGGCGAAAGCCCGGGCCACCTCGAAAAAGAAAGCAGAGGAAAAAGCTTCAAAGAGAGCATTCTACGCGCTTCAAAACCGTATTGAGATTGAATGATAAATCGCGAAATACTATAACGTTTTCGTAGATATATCCTAAAAATAACACCAAAAACATCATAATTTGGCAATCTTATTTTATCTTTATCACTAAAGATAAAGGTATGTTGTCCCATAAATTAGTGTTGGAGGATGTGGAAGAAGATTACCACTTATTTGCTCTTCACTGTTCTTTGGATGATTATAAAATTGCATTCCTACTTAATAAATTTCTCCAAATTGGATTAAAACGCGCCTCTGTTGATGTAGATTTTAACCACGGAGAAATACAGGCACAGTATCCTTTATATTCTTTTAAGGAACCGGAAAAGTATCGTGCCTACCATCTTTTAAAGAATAAATATAAAGGAGAGGTAAAGAAGGTAATAAGTTCCGGCTCGTTATTCGTAGAGGATGAGGTTACACCTCAAATCACTTATTTAATTCCTGAATTCCGGGACGTAGATTACTTTCTTAAAATAGAAGAGGATTTGGAAGCGCGTGATGTGAATGCTTTAGTAGGAAAGCTAGTTTCCATACCAAATATTATAACAGCTTATGCGGTTGATGTAGATCAACTTAAATCAAAAAATAATTTAATTTTAGAATAATGCCAGCAAACAAAAGAACAAAGATCGTAGCCACTTTAGGCCCTGCAACCAGCTCGAAATCTGTATTAAAAGATATGATGGAGGAAGGGGTTAATGTGTTTAGGGTCAATTTTTCCCATGCCAACTATGATGATGTAAAGGAAAGGATCCAAATGATACGGGAGCTAAATGAAGAATTTGGATATAGCGTTGCTATTCTTGCAGATCTTCAGGGCCCTAAATTAAGGGTAGGTATTATGAAAGAGGAAGTTGTGGTGAATCCAGGCGACCAGATAATATTTGCAACCGGGAAGGAATTTAAAGGTACGGCTTCCCGGGTTTATATGAATTATGATCAATTCCCACAGGATGTCCAAAAGGGAGAGAGAATTCTTCTGGATGATGGAAAGTTGATCTTTGAAATTGTAAGTACAAACAAAAAAGATGAAGTTGTAACCCGGGTTATACAGGGTGGTCCATTAAAATCTAAAAAAGGGGTAAATCTGCCTAATACAAATATATCCCTTCCTGCTTTGACTGAAAAGGATGTAGCAGATGCTATTTTCGCCTGTGAACAAAAAGTAGACTGGATTGCACTTTCTTTTGTACGCCATGAACATGATCTTATTGAACTTCAAAATATAATAAAAGAACATAGCGAACATAAAATTCCTATTATTTCCAAAATAGAGAAACCGGAAGGGGTTCGTAATATCGATAAGATCGTAGCTTATTGCGATGGCCTAATGGTAGCACGTGGCGATCTGGGAGTAGAGATCCCGGCACAGGAAGTACCTCTTATACAGAAACAGCTTGTCCTCACTGCAAAAAAAGCAAGGATTCCTGTTATCATTGCAACACAAATGATGGAAACTATGATCACCAGCCTTACCCCAACAAGGGCAGAGGTTAATGACGTGGCAAACTCTGTTATGGATGGGGCAGATGCCGTAATGCTAAGTGGGGAAACCTCTGTGGGGAATTATCCCGTACAGGTAATCCAGAAAATGGCCCAGATAATTAAAAGCGTTGAAAATTCACCTTTGATCAAAGTTCCGCATGATCCACCTCATATAAGAACCAAAAGATATATTACCAAAGCTGTATGCTATCATGCTGCCAACATGGCAAATGAGATTAAGGCTAAAGCCATTTGTACACTAACCAACAGTGGATATACTGCATTCCAAATATCTGCCTGGAGACCGGAATCAAATATTCTTGTTTTTACATCCAACAGGAGAATTCTTTTCCAGTTAAGTTTACTGTGGGGGGTTAGAGCCTTTTATTATGACAAGTATGCCAGTACAGATGAAACAATAGACGATATTAACAATATTGCTCTTGAAAAAAATTATGTAGAGCAAGGGGACTTTGTTATTAACCTTGCAGCAATGCCTATTACAGACAGGGGAATGGTTAATACACTCCGGGTTTCTGAGATAACAGTTAAATAAGGTAAAAAAAGAATAAACAGCCGGGGAATCAATTTTATTCTCCGGCTTTTTTATAGCTAAAAATCAAATTTTAACTGTACTGCGATTTCTTCGTGTTTCGTCTCCGGCTTTTCTGTATTGAGATTGGAGAGGGAAATACCAAGCAGTCTTACGGAGTTCTTCATCTTCTCCTGGTAAAGCAGTTCTTTTGCAGTTGCCAGCACCAGATCTTTGGAGGAAATAAAATAAGGTAAAGTCTTGCTACGGGTATGCAAACTAAAGTCGCTGTATTTGATCTTTAAGGTAATAGTCTTACCGGCTACATTGCTTTTCTTCAACCGGCGTTCTATTTCCTCGGCAATATTAGACAGTCTTTCCAGCATAAAAATTTCAGAAGAAATATTCTCGTCAAAAGTTCTTTCAGCACCCAGAGATTTTCTAATCCTATTTGGTTTCACCTCACTTAGATGAATTCCTCTTACTACATTGTAATAATGGAGGCCGCTTTTTCCAAAATGTTCTGTTAGGAATTCTTCACTCTTCAGCTTCAAATCTGCACCTTTAAATATCCCCAGCTGGTACATCTTTTCTGCGGTTACTTTTCCAACCCCGTGAAACTTTCGTACCTGTAAATTCTCCAAAAATTCTTCAACTTCTTCAGGATTTATGGTTTTTTGACCATTGGGTTTATTGATATCGCTGGCAACCTTAGCAATAAATTTATTAATAGATATCCCAGCAGAAGCATTCAGGCCGGTATCCATTTTTATTCTTTCCCGAATCTCCCGGGCAATTAAGGTGGCGCTAGGGTGGCCTTTTTTATTTTGTGTTACGTCCAGATATGCCTCATCCAGGGAGAGCGGTTCCACCAAATCTGTGTACTCAAAAAATATCCCGCGTATTTGGTTTGAGATCTCCCTATATCTTTCAAAGCGAGGTTTAACAAAAATGAGCTCCGGGCAATTGCGTTTAGCAATAATACTACTCATTGCACTGCGAACCCCAAATTTTCTCGCCTCGTAACTAGCGGCAGCTACAACACCACGCTCCTCGCTACCACCAACAGCTATGGCCTTACCGCGTAACTCCGGGTTGTCCAACTGTTCTACAGAGGCGTAAAACGCATCCATATCAATGTGAATAATCTTCCGCAATAATTTTTCCCCTTCCACGCTGTAAATTTACTAAAACTCCTATTTCCAACTCAGCTGCATATTAAAATTCAAATTCTGGAGCAACTGTCTTTAACCATATTATTAATCGCTGGTAAAATCCTATCTTTAATTAATAATTGAGATGGAGGCAGGCATTCATCTTAATAAAGGGGCAAATATGAAAACAGCAATTATATTGGGGGCAACAGGTCTAACCGGGGGTATTCTGCTTCAAAAATTAATAGAGGATCCACGATATTCAAGAATTAAATTATTTTCAAGGAGCAGTGTAGCGGTTAAGGACCCAAAGATCGAGGAGCACCTGGTTGATCTATTTAAACTGGAAGAGCAAAAACATCTATTCACGGCAGATGAGGTTTTTTGTTGCATAGGAACTACAAAGTCTAAAACTTCCGATGAAGAAACCTATCGAAAAATTGACTACGGTATTCCTGTGACTGCAGCAAAAATAGCTGCGGAAAATACGGTCCCAGTATTTGCGGTGATCTCTGCGTTGGGAGCAGATGCAGAAAGCAGGATTTTTTATAACAGGACAAAAGGAGAGATGGAAAGGGATATACTAAAACAAGGAATTGAAAAAACTTACATCTTCCGGCCGTCCCTTATAGGAGGTGACCGTGTAGAAACACGCACAGGGGAAAATATTGCGAAGAAGATTATGAAGGTGATAAATCCGCTTATGATTGGACCTCTCGAAAAATATCGTTCCATCGATCCGGAAGTAATTGCTGCTGCTCTTATTAATGTTGCCAATGACGGTTATAGCAGCACAATTATCCCTTCTGATGAAATCAAACAAATTGCGGCTCGAGAAAATAAAATATGATAGAAATAGAAAGAAAATTTCTGGTAAGTTCTACTGCTTATCGTGAAGAAGCTTTTCAGAAAATAAGGATCTCACAGGGATTTTTGAATACTCATCCTGAGCGAACAGTACGCATAAGAATTATGGGCAATGGAGCTTTTATCACTGTAAAGGGAAAATCCTCTGAAGATGGCCTGAAACGGTTTGAATGGGAAAAAGAAATAAGTGTAGAGGAAGCAGAAGATTTACTGAAATTGTGCGAACCGGGGATCATTGAAAAACAAAGATATCTTGTAAAGATAGGAAGGCATATTTTTGAGATAGATGAATTTTTTGGGGAAAATGAAGGGCTTAAAGTTGCAGAAGTTGAATTAAAGGGTGAGAAGGAAAAAATTGAACATCCTCTATGGTTGGGAGAAGAGGTAACAGGACAAATAAAATATTACAATTCTCAATTAAGTAAGAAACCTTTTAAGAAATGGAAAAAATAGATAAAATATGAAACGATTATTCTTATTACCGCTGTTTATTCTTGCTGCCTGTAACCAACCTGTAGAAAAAGTACGAGGGGTTCCTGCTCCGGCAGCTGTAGAAGTTCAAAAACCTTCTGTGGATGAGCAGGCCAGGGATTTGAAAGATAAGGGTTACCAAACTTTTATGTATGAAGAAGGTGATACCACTTTCCTCATGCAGCAATACTATATAGTCTTTCTAAAAGCTGGCAAGAACAGATCCCAGGATTCTACAGAGGTTACAAGGTTGCAGCAGGAACATATGGCGCACCTAAGCAGAATGTATAAAGAAGGTTTTTCCAGTCTCACCGGGCCTATGGGAGACGATGGGGAACTACGAGGGATTGTTATTTATAATACGGCAACCTTGCGGGAGGCAGATAGCCTTGCAAAACTGGACCCTATGGTACAGGCAGGAAGGCTTGAGGTGGAGGTGAAACCCTGGTGGACTGCAAAAGGCGGCAAGTTAAACTAAGTTAATTCCTAAGAAGCCCGGGAAAAGACTATTATCTTAAAAGAAAAAAATGGAGATCAAAAAAAGTAACAGTGAGACCAGAGGAATTTTTACTGCAGTAGAAAATGAAAAAAGAGCAGGAGAAATGACTTATTCAATCAATGAGCAGAAGAATGTTGTCATTGAACATACAGAAGTAAATCCGGATTACCAGGGACAGGGAGTAGGGAAAAAATTGATTGATGAAGCCGCGAATTTTGCAAGGCAAAATAATTTAAAAATTACTCCTGAATGTACCTACGCCAGGAAGGTGATGGAGAAATCTGATAAATATAATGATGTCCTGACTTAATAAAATTAAAAATATCTCTACTTGTCCAACCCGCTGCGGTAGTTTCTTTCTTCAATTAGAAAATCGTCTATAATGTTTACTATTGGTATACTTAGGCAAATGCTTGTAGCAGCGTCTGTGAACCAGTGGGCTCCGGCCCAAAGTCGTGAGAGTGGAGCTATAGACCCAAAAGCATACATACCAGCTTTAGGAAGAGGATGACTAAATTGTTTTCCAATCGCGTAAGCAGTTGTGAAGGATAGTATAGAATGACCGGAGGGAAAGGAATAGTAGGAGTTTTCTCGGGTAAAAGAATTTAAGCTGAATTTCCCTTCATTACGCAATGGTCTTGCCCGGCCTATTAGAAGTTTTAAGATAGTTTGAAGAAGTCCTGCTGCAAGAGTAGCTGAAATAAGGAGTACACCTGTTTTTCTTATTTCCTCATTTTTAGATATTAAACCGTACAGGTAAAAGCCCGCATTGATGATGTAATGATTTTCCGGGCTGCCGTAATACCATCCAAACTTCTTCAAAATAGGAAGTACAGATGCCTCCTTTTTCCGGAACAACTGGCTAATTTCTTCATCATATAGATACAAAAAACCTATACCGGCTGCGACGGTAGCAAAGGTTAGAATCTCATTATGCTTCCAGCTAAAAGGGCTGCGATACGCTTTTATAATTCCTTTGTGGATGCTAACAGCATCATATTTTATAAGCTCTCCACCACTTTCATCATCGATTTTTCTGCGTTGTGTGGTGGCAGTCTTTGCCAGGACAGCAACAGAGAGTATTAAAAACGATATCTTAATAAGCTGTGTTAGATGCATTAATAAGGGAAAAACCTAAATGTAGGATTAAAATCGCCTTTTTTATAAAGAAATAAATATTCCTTTCAATAAAAACCTATTACTCCCATCCACCTCCAAGTGCCTGGTAAAGTTCAACGACAGCATTTAACCTGTTGAAACGTGCATTTACCAGTTCCAATTGAGAATTAAGAGTGTTTTCCCTGGCTGTTAACACCTCCAGATAATTGGCATATCCATAATTAAGGAGTTCTTCAGAATCGGACATTGCCTGATTGTATGCCTGGAATTCGTTGTTTTTTATCTCTATTGTTTCTTCAGCCGCCTCAAAGTTATAAAGTGCGTCTGAAACTTCTCTGGAAGCGATAAGAAGTGAACGCTGAAATTCCAGGAGGGCGGTTTCCTGTCTTGCCTGGGAAACCTCATATTCAGTTCGTATTTGTCTTCGGTTAATTACTGGTTGTACTATGGATGCAGCAAGGTTTGCAAAGAGGGAATTTACATTGAATAATTCTGCCAGCTCAAGACTTTGAAAACCGGTAGAGGCAGTGAGACTAAGGGAAGGATAAAAATTACTTCGAGCCACATTAGTAAGTTCAAAAGCGTTCCTCAGGTTATACTCTGCAGCTATAACATCAGGTCTGTTACTCAAAAGTTCCGCAGGGACTCCTGTTTGCAATTCGGTTACTGGTTTCTGAAGATCGAGTTCGTTTCTCTCAATGTTGTGAGGAGCATCTCCCAGAAGAATTGAAAAAGCATTTTCAAGCAGTCTTATCTGGTTTTCCAAGCTCACAACAATGGCCTGAGCATTGTATAATTGAGCTTCTGTTTGTTTTACCCCTACCTGAGTCACATTTCCTGCTTCCTTTAAGGCCTCTGTAATCTCAAGGCTATTTTCCCTGGTAGCCACCGTCTCTTTTGTTATTTTAAGTTGCTCATCGAGTGCAAGGATCTGGTAATAAGTGGATGCAAGTGCCGCAATAAGTTCTGTTTTCACCGCCTGGTGAGCAGCAACGCTTTGCAGGTAAGATGCCTGGAAAGCCCTGTCTGTGCTTCTTAATTTTCCCCAAATATCTGCCTCCCAGGACAGGTTTCCGGTTGCTTCATATTGAGTTATCGAACCATCAAACAGACGTCCAAACTGGCTGTTTCGAGATAAGATCTGGTGGGTAATACCTAATCCAAGATTAAAGGTAGGGAGGTATCCTGCACGTCCCTGTTTGACATACGCCTCTGCAGCATTGATTTGTTGCAGGGCCACCCTTATGTCTATATTATTTTCCAGTCCTTCCTCAATGTAAGATTGAAGATAAGGATCCTTAAAAAGCTCTCTCCAGGAGACCTGTGCCATATTTAGGCTATCTACAGGTAATTGATCTGTTCTGTAAGTTTCCTGAACTTCAATTTCCGGCCTGGAATAATCCTTTGCAACAAAACAAGATTGCAGCAAAAAAGGAATGCTAATAATAAGAATGAATTTTTTCATAAGATCTTATTCCTCAATTTTTTTAGTGGTGGGTTTCGGGGCCCCGCTTACTTTTTCGTGCAAAAACTGGAACAGTATAAATAGAATTGGAATTATGAAAACTCCAATTACGGTCCCGGCCAGTAATCCTCCCACAGCACCTGTTCCTATAGAACGGTTTCCTACAGCCCCAACTCCGCCGGCCAATACCAGCGGCATTAATCCCAGGATAAATGCAAAGGAGGTCATTAAAATAGGTCTTAGCCTAACTTTAGCGGCATCAATTGCGGAATCCACTATACTCATCCCATCTCTTCTTCTTTGTATCCCAAATTCCACTATTAAGATGGCATTCTTGGCCAGAAGTCCCAACAACATAATAAGGGCGATCTGGAAGAATATATTGTTTTGTAATCCTGTAAGCCATGTAGTAACAAAGGCTCCCATAATTCCTATTGGCAGGGAGAGCAATACTGCGAAAGGAATAATATAGCTTTCATATTGTGCTGCCAGCAGAAAATAAACGAAAAGTAAACTTAACAGGAAAATTGTCACTGCCTGGCCCCCGGCAGAGATTTCCTCCCTGGTTAAACCGGAATAGGCGATATCATATCCCTGAGGAAGCTGTTCTGCTATTCTATTTACATCACCAATTGCATCTCCGGAGCTAAAACCGGGTGCGGCAGATCCTGTAAGTTTCACAGCATTAAAAAGGTTAAATCTACTTACAGACTGTGGTCCATATACTCTTTCCAGGGTAATGAATTGATTAATAGGTGCCATCTCCCCACTTTCGGTTCTCACGTACATCATATCAAGACTTTGGGGAGTATTACGATCTTCGGGTAGTGACTGTACATAAACCCTGTATTGTTTACCAAATCGGCTAAAATCTGCCGCAAAGATCCCTCCAATATAACCCTGTAGGACACTCAGGATCTCATTTACAGAAACCCCGCTTTGTTTTGCCCGGGCAATATCTATATCAACCTGGTACTGGGGAAACTCGGTATTAAACGGATTGTTGGCAAAAGCGATAGAATTTTGTTCAGTAAGGCTTCCACTGAATTCTGTAGCTATCCTGTCCAGATCCTGAAAATCTCCTCCTGTACGATCAAGCAATTGTACTTCAAAACCTTCAGAAGCTCCAAAACCTGGAATACTTGGAGGCTGGAAGAAATTGACTGTTGCATCCGGTGCGGTTTTTCTTGCTATGCGGTTGAGTTTTTCAGTAATAACCTCAATGGAAAGACTGTCTTCCTTCCGGTCATTCCAGTTATCCAACGGAATGAATCCCATCCCATAAGATCCGCCTGCCCCAGAGAAAAAGTTCCGTCCGTTGATCATTGAGGATCCTCTTACCCCGGGAACTTCAATTATCTCCTTATATAATCTTTCAGTGACTTCTGAAGTCCTATCCAGGGAGGCACCTGCCGGAAGTTCAAGATTCATGAAGATAATCCCCCGATCTTCTGTAGGTACAAAACCTGTTGGGGTATTGCTGGAAGCCAGGAAAGTTAGAGCAACAGCTGCAACCAGGATCACAACATTTATCCATTTGTGTTTATAAAGAAAACCTACAGACCGGGTGTATTTTCTGGTGGTAGCATCAAAAGCAGCATTGAACGCGGTATAAAATCGCTGGAGGAAATTTTTCTTCTTTCCTTTCTCTTCATCATGGGGTTTCAAAAATAGAGCGCAAAGGGCTGGACTCAAGGTCAAGGCGTTAACTGCTGAGATAAGGATCGCTACAATAAGGGTAATTCCAAATTGCTGATAGAAAACTCCGGCCGGTCCAGAAAGGAAGGTAACCGGTATAAATACCGCCGCCATAACCAGGGTAATGGAAACAATGGCCCCTGCGATCTCATCCATCGCTGAAACCGTTGCCGCCTTAGCCGATTTTGCCCCTCCTTCAATTTTGGCATATACGGCCTCCACCACAACAATTGCATCATCTACCACAATACCAATTGCCAGAACTAAAGCAAAAAGGGTTAACATATTGATGCTGTATCCAAACAGATTAAGGAAGAAAAAAGTACCTATTATGGATACAGGGACTGCTATTGCGGGAATAATTGTTGCTTTAAAGTCCTGCAGAAAAAGGAAAACTACAAGGAACACCAGGATAAAGGCTTCTATAAGGGTAGTTCTAACTTTCGAAATGGAAGCGCTTAGAAAATCGTTGGTATTATAGTTTACATAATAATCCACTCCCACAGGAAAATTCTCTTTTAGGTTTTCCAGGGTTTCCTCAATCTCTAAAATAATCTCCTGGGCATTGGATCCCGGGGTTTGAAATACCCCAACATTAATTCCGGGGTAACCGTTGATAAGAATTTTTGAGGTGTATCCCTGGGCATCCAGTTCAACTGTGGCCACATCTTTAAGACGTAACACCCTGCCATTTTCTTCGGCTTTAAGAATAATATTTTCGTATTCCTCCACCGTGTTATATCTCCCGGTGTACCTCAAAACATACTCAAAGCTCTCCCCGCTGTTTTGACCTATAGATCCCGCTGCGGCTTCAAGGCTTTGCTCATTAAGCGCAGCGCTTATATCTGATGGGACAAGGTTGTAACTGGCGAGCCTTTCCGGTTGTAACCAAATGCGCATTGCATAGGTCCTTCCACCAAATGACCTGGCTTCCCCAACTCCATTTATCCGCTGGAGTTCCGGGATCATATTTATATTCATGTAGTTCTCAAGAAAGGTTCCATCGTATTCCTCATTTTTAGAATAGATAGAGAAATACATAAGCGCACTGGTTTGCTGTTTCTGCACAATGATCCCATTTTGGATCACTGCCTGAGGTAAAAGTGCATTGGCCCTGGAGACCCTGCTTTGCACATTTACGGCTGCAATATCCGGATCAATATCCTGATTAAAGAAAACCTGAATACTTCCATTGCCATCGTTACTGGCACTGGAGGTTATATAAGTCATTCCTTCAACACCATTTATCTGTTCCTCAATTGGAATTATAACGCTTTCAAGAATAGTCTCAGCGTTTGCCCCAGGATATCCCACACTTATTTGCACCGTGGGAGGGGCGATATCAGGGTATTGAGTAACAGGAAGAGTTTGCATACTCAATAATCCAAGTATCACAAGGATAATCGAGATAACCGTGGACAGTACCGGCCGTTCTATAAATACTCTCAGCATAATTTTTTATTTAAAAACG
>DATHWA010000040.1:0-3893 GCA_035461025.1 Gillisia sp.
GAACTCATTAAGGATCTCACCGGATTTACCGGAGACATCTCCTGGAATACCTCAAAACCCGACGGCACTCCGCGAAAATTGCTTGATGTTTCTTTAATTCATAGTTTGGGTTGGAAGCATCAAATAGGTTTAAAGGAAGGGATTAAGATGGTGTATGAGGAGGAGTTTTTGAGAGACGGTAGTCTGTAGTCTTTAGTCGTTAGACAGCAGACGCGCCTAAACTTACTAAATGCACCCGTTCTAACTTTCCCCTCCTTCGGAGGGGTGGTTGCAAGCCGGGGTGGCCATGCCATATATCTTTTAACCCTTCCGTCTAAATCGGTTAGTATTATTTGTAATAGTAGATGAATTAATAAAAACCACGTACTAAACAAAGGCTCACCCCTTCCTCAACCACTCCAGGGACTCAAGTGCAAAATTATCTTTTGTTTGGATGTAAGCACATCGTTCTTCGACCTGCGCCCCAACTTTCCTTTTTTCAAATCCGGCTGTTAAGCCAAAATCGATGCGGGAATTGCCCAACTCCTTAGCCCTAAGAATTGTTTGGTATAAAAGCTGCCTGTAAACATTATATTGCCTGGAGTATTTATAATCCATTCCTATAACTGCAGGAGTATAAATATTATTGGAGTTTTTATAGCAAAACATTACCCCTGCCTGGAGCATTTCTTTATCATTCAAATACGCCACGATAAATTCCCATTGGGGAGATGAATTCATGTGTTCAAACAGTGCGCGTGGATAGCTAAAAGTGTTAAGTCCCAGGTTATTCTTCTTTACTGCTAAATAAAGTTCGTAGCTTTTTTCTAACTCAGTAGCTGTTAAATCCTGTTTATACCTGATATCAAATTTATTTCTAAAAGCTTCAATGTTTTTCCTAAAATGCTTTCGGGAACTTTTGGAAAGTGTATTCACAAAAGAAACTTCATCTTCCCAATCAAAATCTTTGTAGACAGCAGCTTCAGGCATTGCAATTTGAACAAAACCTTTGTTGTGAAGATAAGATTTCAATGCTATATTCTGCGGGTTGAAATCCCGCAGGATCAAATATTGGGGTTTTAATTTCTTTTCCAGTGCTTCCAGTTGCTCCAATAATAAATTAAAAGCCTCCTTCCAGTTGCTTTCTTCCTGGCATAAATATAAATGCGCTCCCTCAGTGATCATTGAGCCCATACTTAAACAGTAACTGGTATGGTAATAAGGTTTTGTTTCCCTCGCTTTTTCTATTTTTAATGAAACCGATTCCGGGGCCAGCATATCTTCTTTCCATAATCCATAAGAAAAAAAGGTAGCCAAAATACACTTTTGATTTTCATCTCTTACTACATAATAAAAGAATTGAATGTTATGCTCAGGGGAATCATTATTCCTGAATATTTTTTCTAAAGATTTAAGGCCGTTCCAATCATAGAAACTATTGTTTCCCACAGTATTATTCCAAAGTTCAGGGTCAATCAATTCAATAGAATTATAGGTTTCAATGGCCAAAGCAGATTTGGTTTTTTTGCTTAAGGTCATTTCATTATTTGCCCTGCCGAATGCAAAATTTACCCGTTCCAGAGTGGTATGGGTGTCTTCAAGTGCTTTCGGGAAATGATATTCCAAAGCCTCTGCCAATGCTTTAATTTCTTTCTTTTGATTATGCCTGGAAATTGTAATTCTTAGACCGGTATTCTTTACCGGGACAGCAGGGTAAATCCCCGTGTTAACGTAGAAGCCAGATTGCATAAGCCGGTTCACCAGATTAAAACCGGTTTCCGGCATTCCTGCTCCAATATAAAATACAGGAGAGTCATTAACCGTTATTAATGGAAGGTTTGTTTTCAACAAACATTCATTAAAGTAGTTGATTCGTTCACCAAGTTCTGCCTGCATTGTATAAATCTCGGGGCTTAAATGAATTTTGGCTGATGCAATGGCTGCCCCAACAGATGCCGGTTCCAATTGAACAGAGAAGGTGAGTGGCCCGCCAAAATTCTTTATTTTTTGGTGCATCTTTTTATCATTGCACACAAAAACGGCCCCGCTTGCACCAAATGTTTTACTAAGTGTTCCCATAAGAACAACTTTATCGGGCAGCTCGTTTAAAACACTCATTACATAACCGCTACCGTTTTCTCCTTTCCAGCTCATCCCGTGTACATCATCAAAATAAATATGAAGTTGAGGATACTTATCGCAGAGCTGCATAATTTCCTTAATAGGGGCATAATCTCCATACATGGAGTAAATACCGTCTGCCATATACCATATCTTATTACACCTGGACTGCAATTTTTTTATCTTGTCTTCCAACATTTCCAGGTTGTTGTGACGTATCATTTCTACGGGAACAGACCGTAGTTTCAAGGGATTCACAGCACTTTGAACACTCCAGTGAACCTGGTGATCCAGGATAACGCCATCACTATCATCAACAATAGATGGAATTACTCCCAGATGTCCCAGAGTGCTGTTTTTAGTTATAATTACCGGGCTGTTGAAAATATCTCCCATCAGGGATTCCAGTTGTGCGTAGAGGTGATGTGATACATAGGATTTGGATAGGGGAAATTGGGAACCGTAAGCCTCAATAGCCTTAATGGCTCCCTGTTTTAACCTGCAATCCTGTTCCAGGCCTAAATAGCCGGTGGTGCCAAAATGATAAAGTTGTTTGCCTTTGATCTCGATTTGTCTGCCATTAAAGCTGTCACCTTCAGCATAAAGATGTAATGCGCCAGATTCTTTTGCGTTGGTCATTACAGATACTACGGTATCCAGTAAATTGTTGTGTTTAATTTTTGCCATGCCCATCTGTTTTAGCATCCATTAAACTAATAAAAGAAAGTGGGGTTTAAAATTGACTGTGCATAAATTGCCTTATCAGGCCAATGTTGTACTTTAAAGGCAAATGCCTTAAAATCGTGACCTTTCCATTCGTTTTTAACCCCTAGTGTCAAAAATCAACTTAAAATCGATAATTTTTTTTATTTATTTTAGAAGGTTAATTGGTTTCTTATGATTAGAGGGGAGGAATATGCTCATTTTTGGGTAGAGGAAGGTATTTTACATTTTGTATATAAACCAAATTCGCTCATAGATGTAGAAGCTGCAAGGGCAGTAGTTAGAGACAGGCTTCGTTTCCAGAACGGGGTGTCCTATCCAATTTTATGTGATATAAGGCTATTAAAGACAGCTAATAAAGCGGCACGGGAATACCTTGCAGAACAGGGATGTATTAATGCCCTCGCAGTAGCACTTCTTATTGAGAAGGAATATTCCGGCACCTTAAGTCAGGCTTTTATAAAAATAAGTAATCCCACAGTCCCAACCAGGGAGTTTACTACTGAAACAGATGCCCTGGACTTTCTTCACAACTTCCGGTAATATTTTAAATCATAAAGTATGAAAACCGCTTTTTCAAAACGACGCCTGCAAGAAATCCTGGAATTCATTAGCGAAATTACCTTTGGGAACTACACCTATACTTTGCCGTTAAGGAACCAGAAGGATGAACTGGAACAAATAGTTATAAGGTTGAATACGATGGTAGAAGAAGTTGATACTGCCGTTCACAAGATCAATCATTCAAAAAGCAAGGAGGTTATTGAGAACCTAACCTTCAACCTTGACCGTGACATGCATATATGTTCGTATTCAGATAATGTGGGGGTAGTGCTTAAGTACACCAAAAAGGAACTGTTATATAAGCATGTAAAGTTGTTTGTAGGTGAGGACACCCGTTTGCCCGAGGATCTTGACCGGCTCTTACAACGGGCTATTAATGGAGACTATTCTTTCAATGTAGAATTCAGGCACAACAATGGATATTACTGGTCTGGGAAGGGATATTTACATCACCTGGTATCTTCTGATAAAAATTGCTATACACTCTCTGTTTTTAAGGCTGTACA
>DATHWA010000041.1:0-1535 GCA_035461025.1 Gillisia sp.
CTCAATGGTGTAGCTATGAAATTTAAACCAGACGCGAAGAAGGAAAAATTATAGGATACTTAAAACGGAATATAAAAACTAAATAATGAAAAAATACAAGGTTGAAAAAACCGATGAAGAATGGAAACAGATCCTTTCTGAGGAACAATATAAGGTATTGAGAAAAAAAGGCACTGAAGCCCCTCATACCGGTAAATATAATCTTCACTTTGAAAATGGAGAATATCATTGCGCGGCCTGTAAAACAAAATTGTTCGAAAGCAATTCAAAATTTGAAAGCGGCTGTGGCTGGCCTAGTTTTGATGACGCCATAGAAGGAAGTATAGAATACGTTCAGGACAAAACCTTCGGAATGGTAAGAACAGAGATATTATGTGCCAATTGCGGGAGCCACCTGGGTCATGTTTTTGATGACGGACCAACTCAAACGGGGCAGCGATATTGTGTTAATTCAGCCAGTATAGAATTTAAAAAATAACCTAAAATCACAAAAATGAAAAAATTATTCACCCTCTTATTTTGTTCAGCATTTATTTTAACTTCCTGTAGCGATGACGGTCCGGCAGGTCCACAAGGTCCACAAGGCCCGCCAGGGGAAGATGGGATTAACATTCTGGGAGCCACTTATGAGTACGATGTAGATTTTGAGTATGTGACCAGTGCCAACTATTACTCTGCTTTTCTGGATTTTGACCAAATTGAACCTTCAGATGGTGTATTGGTTTACAGGCTGGAAGTAGCTGAGGACAGCAATGGTAACCCAATTGATACCTGGAGCCTTCTTCCGCAGGTTTTCTTTTTAGAACAAGGGATAATACAATATGTATTTACCCATACCACTTTTGATGTAGAATTGATTATTGATGGAAATTTCAACCTGAGTAATCTTAATAATGGATTCACTCAAAACCAGGTTTTCAGAATCATAGTTGTACCCTCAGACCCTGCCGCTTTTGCTTCCTCTACCGGGGTAAACCTCGCAGATATGGATGCGGTGCTTAAAACCTTAAACCTTCATGATAAAGACATTATAAGAATGTAATTTCAAGAATATAATTTATGGCTTTAAAAAGTCTCCGTTCTTTAATGAATGGGGATTTTTTAATTTTACCCCATTTGAGGTAGGCAGCATACTTGATATTTAAAATCTTTTAGATTAGCCCATAATTCCTTAAATTCGCAACTTCTTAAACTGTTACAAAAATTTCCAAATATGAGTAAATACGATATCATTGTTTTAGGAAGTGGACCCGGAGGATATGTTACCGCCATTCGCGCTTCACAATTAGGTTTTAAAACCGCTATAATTGAAAAAGAAAGTCTTGGAGGAGTTTGTCTTAACTGGGGTTGTATTCCCACTAAAGCTCTTTTAAAAAGCGCCCAGGTCTTTGATTATTTGAAACACGCAGAGGATTACGGATTAAAACTTGAAAACCCTGATAAGGATTTTACCGCAGTTGTAAAACGCAGCAGGGATGTAGCCGATGGAATGAGCAAAGGAGTACAGTTCCTAATGAAAAAGAACAAGATAGATG
>DATHWA010000042.1:0-4524 GCA_035461025.1 Gillisia sp.
ACATCACGCACACCGTGCCTTTAGAAACAGCATATAAGATCTGCGGTTTCTAAATTACACCTACGACACAAATTCAAATTCATGCGCCCGGGCTGGTGAGATGAGCCACACACAAGTCCATTAGATCCTGAAACAAGTTCAGGATGACGGTGGCAGGAAGAGCAGAAACAAAAGAAACATTCGTGCATTCTTCGCTGACTAAAAAGGTGAGATGGGCCACACCCAAACCCCATTAGATCCAGAAACAAGTTCAGGATGACGGTGGTAGAAAACAAAAAAATATTCGTGCATTCGTGGCTAACTAAAAAGATAAAATGAGCCACTCACAAGTCCATATTCTGAAACAAGTTAAGGATGACGGGAGCGAGAATAGCTGAAAAGAAAAAAACATTAGTGCATTCGGGGCTTACTAAAATGAATGCAAATTTATTATACATTATCTCATCTTCTCTCCTATCCTTCCGAAGAAAAAGATCTTTAAATGCGTATTATGCTGGCTTCAGCAATCTGATTTAGAAACAGAAAAAAACAGAAAAAAAACCCCAATTCCCTGCTACAAGAATTGAGGTTTCCAATCACAAACTAACTAACCAATTATGAATATTACATTCTCATCATCCGGCGACCGCCCTGGTTGGGGTCTTTCCCTCCAAATTTGCTTAGCTTATAGGTGAAGCTTAGCATCGCATATCTTCTTAAAATCAGGTTCTGGGTATCCTGTATAAAGTCATCACCCACTATACGCTGGGTAGAAACATTCTCGTTAAGCATATCATAGACTTTAATTTTCAGGGTTGCATCATCGTTCAGGAATTTGTAACCAAGACTTATATTCCAGAGGAATGCTGTATTATCAAAGCCGGGGGAGACATTTCCGAAATAAGTGTAAGAAATATCATTCCCGAATACAAAATTCCCTGGCCAGAATGTGGTGGCCTCAAGGGAAACGGTATGATTGGTGAAATTCTCATTTCTATTTGCAATTATATCATAATGAGTTTCTGTGAAAGCTAACTGATAACCCGGATTAAGTGTGAAATAATCCTCAATGCCATAGGTAAAGTTTACAGATGGACGTACGGTATATCGTTCTGCCCGATATTGTACTCCATTGGTAAAACCTATATTTCGATCATAATTTCCGTTCAATCCAAGTCGGTAACTGAATTCCCTGCCTTCATTTTTATTCTGTTTGGAGAATGATGCCCCTACATTGGAATTGATGGCACCATCTACGTTGGTGTAGGTGGTGGTTCTTACAAGGTCTGCCCCGGTTGTAGTTACCGGTACGATGCTGTTATCAGTAAAGGTTACTGAGGCATAACTAAAGAAACCGCTTCTTTTAGAAAAATCGTAATTCCTGAATCCTCCCCGAAGCGTTTGGGTGAAGGTTGGCCTAAGGTCCGGATTTCCCACAAAAATGTTCAAAGGGTTGGTTCGGTTTACCACCGGTTGTAATTGTCTTATGGAAGGGATACCTGCATCGCTGTTATAATTAAGATAAACACTCTTGGACCTGGCTATTTCATATCGCACATTAGCGCGTAGAAAAAGATTATTATAGGTATTATCAAAAGCCACATCCTGAAGAAAATTGGTGTTCTCAAGAGTGGTATTAAGCAACCCAATTTCAGATCCTACCCTCCATTTTTCGCCTTCATAGTTTACCCCAACATTCGGGATATTCTTGAAGCTTTTGGATTCAAAATCGTTGCTCAGGAGATCATTGAAATTTGAGTAATCGTTCGTTTGTTGGTCCAGGTCATAAACATACCGGGTATTGGTGGAGCTGGTAGAGGAAAAGTTATAAGAAGCATCAAGGAATAAATTTTCTGCCATTACAAATCGTTGGGTTGCACCAATGGAATACTCATTTTCATTTTGATCTTCATCAATGAACTGATCCTGTATTTCCACAGATTCTTCTTCTGCAAAAAATCTACTCTCAGAAAAGAAATAATTATCATTTTCCTGTTTCTGGTGGCTATTGTTGAAGTTAAGTTGGGAATAAGCTCCCCTGCTTCCATACCGTCTTATAACATCCAGCCTGTTACTAAAGCTCTGGCTGTTTAAGTATTCATCATCAATAGTCTCTGTGGAATTTACAAGTTCCCTGTTTTCATTGGAAGATGCAGCCCTGTTGCTTCGGTTGGAGTAACCTGTAGTGGAATTGAACCGCGGTGCAAAAGAAATTCGGGTAAGGGTATCCGGTTTAAATTCAAACCTGGCATTTGCCCTGTGGCTGTCATTAACCAGATTACTGGAACTGGTAGAATTGTAAAAGAAGCGGGAATCTGGTAACAGGTTTTCCCTTTCAACTACAGTCATGGTCTCTGTATCATTCCTTCCGAAGAAATAATCTGCATTCAGTTCTGCCTTTTTCCCCCATTCGTTTACCAAATTCAATCCGGCGGTTTCAGCTTTGGTGATCCCGGCACCGCCTCCAAAATTCATCCCGTTGATGCCAAAATTGCCTCCCCCGCTGTTAAAGGAGAAACTTCTTGCGTTACGGCCCATCATATCAAACACCTCATCAAAGCTAAAACCGGAACTGTTGATGTTATTAGAGCTGGCCAAAACACTAACACGGAATTTGTCTTTAAAGTAATTTCCTATTCCGCTCATCTCGTAGCGGTCATTTGAACCACCACCCACTGTGCCTCGAGCAAAATAGCCTTTGTTCTTATCTTTTTGAAGGGTGATATTTATAGTTTTATCATCAGGGTTTCCTGCTTTCCCTGTAAATTCCTCGGCCCTGGTTTTGGTATCTGTCACCTGGATCTTATCTATGATCTCCTTTGGCAAATTTCGGGTGGCAATTTTAGGATCATTTCCAAAGAACTCCTGTCCATCTACAAGTATCCTGGAAACAGGTTTCCCGTTCACGGTTATGTTTCCCTGAATATCCACTTCTACCCCGGGAAGTTTTTTCATAAGCTCCTCCAGGTTAGCATCCGGCCTGGTAGTAAATGAAGCCGCATTGAATTCCAGGGTATCCCTTTTTATCGTAATTGGAGCCCTTGCACCCACAAGTTGCACCTCATCCAGGGTATTATCTGCTTCTGCCATACGAATTGTACCCAGGTTGTGGATATTATTATCGGCAAGATCTATGTTTTGTCTGTAAAGCTGAAACCCGGTAAAAGAGATAAATAGATTTAGGTTAGCGGCAGATGTATTTCCCGAAAGAATAAAATCCCCGTCTTTTTCAGAAATCGTGTAACTCACCAGTATACTATCTGCAGGGTTTTCTGCATAAACAGTTGCTGCTTCAAGCGGAAGGTTCGCATCCTTATCGGTTATTTTACCTGAAATTTCAAAGGACTGTGCCGCTACCTGTACACCTGTAAAACAAAGAATGGCAAAAAAGATATTTTTCATTAAAGGGGGATACGCAAATTGCGATTAAACTAAAATGGCCTTAAACATTACTGTTAAGACCATTTAATCGTTACAAAGTTTAATCCTCTGCTATTTTTTTCTGAAATAAACTGAAATTGGTACCCCGGTAAAATTGAATTCTTCCCGAAGTTTGTTCTCAAGATACCTTTTATATGGTTCCCTCACGTACTGCGGAAGGTTACAAAAGAAAGCAAATTGCGGCTGTGGTGTTGGCAACTGCATACAATACTTAATTTTCACATATTTCCCTTTCCAGGCCGGTGGCGGATAATGTTCTATGATAGGAAGCATCTTGTCATTGAGCTCGCTGGTCTTGATCTTTTTACTCCGGTTTTGGTATACCTCCACCGCGGTTTCAATCGCTTTATAGATCCTTTGCTTTTCCAGCACAGAAATAAAGACAATAGGCACATCTGTAAAAGGCTCTATTTCCTTTCTAATTTTTTGCTCGTAATCTTTCATGGTATTGGTCTCCTTTTCAAGAAGGTCCCATTTATTTACCAGGATAACGATTCCTTTGCGGTTACGCTGGGCCAACCAGAAGATATTCTGTACCTGCCCGTCAAAACCACGAGTGGCGTCCAGAACTATAAGACATACATCACAATTCTCAATTGCTCTCACAGAGCGCATCACAGAATAAAACTCCAGGTCTTCCTTCACCTTGGATTTTCTTCTAATTCCTGCGGTATCTACAAGGTTGAATTCAAATCCAAACCTGTTGTATTTTGTATCTATGGAGTCACGGGTTGTTCCTGCGATATCTGTTACGATATATCTGTCTTCCCCAATAAGTGCATTAATAAAAGAGGATTTACCTGCGTTAGGCCTTCCTACCACTGCAAATCTTGGCAATTCTGTCTCTTCATCCTCCTCCTGCTCCGGCAATGCCTCTACAATGGCATCAAGTAGTTCTCCTGTCCCACTGCCATTAGTACTGGCAATTGGAAAATAATTTCCAAGACCAAGGGAATAAAATTCCACCGCGTTTTCAAGCCTCTTGGAATTATCTACTTTGTTCACTACCAAAAAAACCGGTTTTTCAACCTTTCTTAGCAAATTGGCAACATCTTCATCCATTCCGGTTATCCCGCTTTCCACGTCAACCATAAAAACAATTGC
>DATHWA010000043.1:0-10575 GCA_035461025.1 Gillisia sp.
CCATAGGATGAAATTGTGAACAACACTCCGAAAAACCCTATCAAGAACTGATTCCACTTCATGGTATTGATTTTTAATTTGTTAACTCAACAAATACAGGAGATACTTTTTTAAGCATATAACTTGTATTGCCACTAAGAGATGCTTCTATATCAAATATTTGTACTGTCTCTCCTCTACCTGCTCTTCTTAAAGCCGCTTTTGCAGCCGCATCAAGTTGACTTCCTCTAACCTGCACAGTTGGTTGTCCTGAAACCTGGAATTTAAATCCGGTTACATTCATTCCAAGTTCAAAGTCAAAGTCCGGAAGGCTCGCTCCAACAGTGGAGATCTCAAGAGCATTTCGTTGCATTCTTACAGCACCATCTTCTCCTCGCACTGTACCAACAGGTCTTGGAATATCTTTTATTCTGAAGGTTTTACTATCTGATACATTCTCGCCACCGGGAAGTTTACCACTTACATTAATAGTAACCTCTCTAGCCTGTACCGTAGTAACATCCATCACATATTTTCCTGCTCCTCCGGCTGAAGATAATCCGGGCGCGTTTGCGGTAACATTCCCAATTCCGGGTATGGAGATGGTCATAGGGTTTTTAACCCCACGGTATACCACGTTCATCTTATCTGCAGAGATAACTGCTGCGTTTGGTTTAGGAATAACAGCGTAAGAACTGGTGAATGGGATAATTACAGGCTCCCCACCTTCCATAAACTGCAATTCACCACTAATTTCCTGTTCACCCACATTTCCTGCCGGAAAATTAAGATCTACCTGACCTTCTCTTGTCGTGGTTATTTGATTACCATTTACAGTAACTTTATCGAATTTTAAGGTTTTATCTACCCTACCAAGAACCACTGTACCTGTAAAGTTTTCCCCGCTGAAGAATGCTGTCTTATCAGGAATTACAAGTGCATCATAGTTTGTTAATGAAACCTCACTTTGAAGTTGCCCGGATAACATAGCTGAAAGAATTTCATTTTCAGTTTGCTTTACATCGGCCTGCATTTGGGTCATTTTAGTTATGGAAGCGATAAGTGGGTAACCCTGGTAGTGGTATTCCAGCCATGGCACAGTTCTGCCATCTCTGTTCTCAACAGGTTCCGTTGCAAATTCACTCTCAACCTTTTGTGCAATTCCCGAAAATTCTTCACCCAGGATAGTAGCTACCCCTTCGCGGTAATTTCTAATTTGCGCCAGGAATTCCTCACCCTCAGGTGAATTTTTCCCGCTCACAAAGAATTTTTCGTCAAGTTGATCTGCACGGTCCATTGCTTCATAGTCCTGCATATCTTTCTGTTTTGCCAAAAGATCTGTCTTTAACCCTTCAATATAATTATTAAAGTTGGTAGACAATTGGTCTATTTGTTCAGCCTTTTCCTTTAAAGGAGCATATTTTTCCGGCTGTTCACTCACCTTCTCATCAAGCCCAGCCATAAAAGCAGCGTTGCGTTGGGTGGTGGTTTGATTTGATTCAGTTAATTTTTCATTTAATAATCCAAAGGCGGTAAGTACCTCTTTGGACATGTTCAAAGCCAGCATAGCGATGAAAACCAGATACATCAGGTTAATCATCTTCTGCCTAGGGGATTGTTTTCCAGACGCCATTTAATTTCTTTTAGTTTTTTTTCTTTTTAGTTGCTTTAACTAAAGTGATTAAGATCTGCCGTTAACGTTCATTGCAGTTAACATACCTCCATAAACACCGTTCAATGATGAAAGGTTGGCTGCAAGGGACCCCATTTGCTCCTTAAGCTTACCTGCATTCACTGCAACTTCCTGATTGATCTCTGCCTGTCTTGAAGAAGACTCAACCTGTACCTTATATAAGTTGTTCAAAGTCTCCATTTGCGCTGCAGCAAGAGTTAGTTCTTCGCTATATTTTTTCTGAGATGCCATAGCATCTACAGTTGGCGCAATTCCTTTAGCAGCTCCTTCAAAATTACGGATGCTGTCACCAAGGCTGCTCATTAAATTGGCATCGATCTTTGCCTCTCTAAGCATGTCATCCAGTTTTTTGGATAAGGAAGCTTCTGTTTCTTTAGTTTCTTCAACCATTGCCTGATTCCTGGCTGTAGCCGGCCCACCTGCAAGTTCCGGATATACCAGAGACCAGTCTAACTCATCGTCTACCGGCTCAAATGCGGAGATTGCGAATACAATTGCTTCAGTAATAAGACCTAAGATAAGCATCTCGTTACCAAAGTTCCAGTGCATGATTTTAAATAGGGCTCCCAGGATTACAACTGCTGCACCCAGACCATACACCATATTCATTATTTTAACTCGATTCTGTGACTTTGCCATGATTTAATAAATTAGTTTTTTGATTTTTTTGGAAATAGGTTATTTAAAAATAGTATTAGGGTTCTAAAATTATCTTGGAGGCTGGTTCAATGTTACATCTGTACCAAGATAATCCTGCACAGTTCTGAAACCAATATAACTCCTTGCAGTATCTGCATATTCATAATCCCGGGTGCTCACTTGCAGGAAGTATGCCACATCCTTCCAGGAACCTCCTCGTACTACTTTACGGGGATCTTCATCGTTATTAACGGTAGGGTTCATTGAAGACATATATTCATAAGAAGCAGGATCATAAGATGAATGTACCCATTCTGATACATTTCCTGCCATATTGTATAGATTATAATCATTAGGCTCATATGACTTGGCCTCTACTGTATACAGAGCCTGATCTGCTGCATAATCACCCCTTAACGGTTTAAAGTTTGCCATAAAACAACCACGGTCATTTTTGGTATATGGCCCACCCCATGGATAAGTAGCAGACTCCAGCCCACCTCTTGCAGCATATTCCCACTCCGCTTCTGTTGGCAACCTGTATGATGGAACATCATGATTACCTCTTTCTCTTCTATAAGCGTTATGGTAAAGGGTTCTCCACTGCGTAAATGCTCTTGCCTGTTTCCAGGAAACTCCTACAACCGGATAATCATCAAATGCCGTATGCCAAAAATAGTCATTGTGCATTGGCTCATTATAGGAATAATTAAAATCCTTGATCCATACTGCGGTGTCCGGATAAATAGCAACTTCCTCGGTTTTAATAAACTCACTTCTTCTCTGGGCACCACTCCTCGCGGCCGCCTGAATATCCATCCACTTATATGTAAACTTTAAATGTTTCACATCTATAGTACGCTGCCCGTTGTAAGATTCTTCCAACGGAATATACATTGTATCCATAACCCTGGCATAAGCCTCGTCCGGATAATCCCTGGTATCCCAGATAATATCCACATCTTTATTCAACTTTCTCCCCTGGTACTCCTCAGAGAATTGAGTGTAATTATCATACATATACCTCTCGTATACACTCATGCTTTCAGGATCTGCATCCAGGAAAGCAAACTCACCTATACCGTCATCTCCGGGAGTTGCTCCTTCAAAATCTGCCTCAATGGCTAGCTTCATTCTTACTATAGAATCCCTAACCCAGTTTGTAAACTGGCGGTATTCTGAATTCGTTATTTCTGTTTCATCCATATAGAATGTACGCACAGTCACTGTTTTGGGAGGGGCATTCTTCATATCCGCAATATCATCATCTGCTTTTCCCATTATAAAAGCTCCCCCCGGGATTAATGTCATACCATAAGGCTTCTCAGGGTTCCACTTCTTTCCTTGTGCGCCTACAAGTTGCCCCCTGTCACCCCTACTACAACTTGCAAGGACTGTAAGAACAGCAATAAGCGAAATAATTTTCTTCATAATTCTTTCAGGTTATGACATAATGGATTTAAGGTGGTAAACCTATCCAATTATTTTATAAAAAACAATAGTTGGGCAAAAATACAGTAATTCATGAAATTGCCTACTCAATATTATTAAAGTTCATTTTTTCTCTTGGTCTTGTACCACCGTTCCGGAATCACCTGGTTACATGCCTCCAGGTAATCCTCATGGTTGCAAGGTAATAACGTATGCCGCTTCAATTTAGTATTGGAATTTGAAATAAAAGGTATTTCAATCCACCACCTTCCACTCACCGGGCTTTTAAAAAAAACCAGTATCTCTTCATCAATAGGCACCTGATATTTTATAAACTCATTTTTTGCTGAAATAGTATTTTCATTAGTACGGTAATTGACACCTTCTATGAAATACCATATCATTTGCGCTATTAACATATTTCCCGCCACAGGAAAATTGGCTGCATATTCATAGATCCCAAAGGAGCTAACCTTATCACTTATTCCTGCATATCTTGCCAGGGCACAAATTTGCTTTCCATCAAAACCATTAGGTGATATTTGATTAACTCCTCCAATCGCAGCAGCATTGATGGCTCCAAGATCCAAACCTACGAGATTGGCATCCCTCATTACAGGCTCCACTATCTTTACATTGGCGTTTACTTCGCCCAAACGATATGCATCAAAGAATAAACGGTCCATCAATTCTATCTCGTCCTGTGAATTGAAATAGGTTTGATACCCAAGATTGGAATAATTAAACAAATTATAAGGCTTGTTAACAATTATTTTGCTAACATATGACCTGTTAGTGATAGGTTTTTCAGCATCACCAAGATCAAAGCGGCTATCTATATTAACAAGATTCACCATTTGCTCTCTCCTGTCATACCCCCGGTATTGCGCAAAAATAAGGTCCTGACTGCCGCCTAGAATTATGGGAATAATTTGTTTTTTCAGCAACTCGCTTACAAGTGATTGCAAGGCGTAATAAGTGTCTTCTACTGTTTCTCCTTTTTCTATATCCCCCAAATCTGCCACATTCAGGTGCCAGTTACCGGGAAAAAGTCCGTAAAAAGATCTTCTTACACTATTAAAATTAAGAAACTCGTCCTCCCCTTCTTCTGCGAGTCGGTTCTCCCTAACTCCTATTAGGACCATTTTTATATCCTCAAGATCCGGGATACCTCCGGTAACAGAATGAAATTTAACCTGACCGCCGAGAGTTTGTGAATTGGTGGATGAAAATTCCTCGATCAAGATTTCATCTACCGGGCTTAAATAATCAAAATCCATTAATTACTTCTTTTTAGAGGTAGTTTTCTTTGAAGCGGCTTTTTTCTTTGCTGGAGCTTTCTTCGCTGCAGCTTTTTTCTTCGCCGGTTTCTTTTTAGATTTTTCCTCAATAATTCCCTTGACCTCTCCAAGAGAAAGATTAGCAGCGTCTACTGTTTTTGGTAATTCAATTTTAGTTTTTCCTTTAATGATATTAGATCTACCCCATCGTGCTTTTTCTACTCTTATTCCCTCGTCTTCCCAGTTGTGAATTACTTTTTCACGTTCCTTCTTCTTTTTATCTTCTATCAATTCCTCAATATCCCCTTTACTAAGATTATCAAAGTCATATTTCTTGTTCACATTTATAAATATGTCATTCCATTTAAGGAAAGGACCAAATCTACCCACACCCTTTTGAACGGGTTTACCCTCAAAAACGTGAATTGGGGCATCTGCCTTTTCCTTTGCTTCTATCAATTCCAGGGCACGATCCATATCTACGCTCATAGGGTCTTCCCCTTTCTCAAGGGAAACGAATTTTTTTCCATACTTAACATATGGTCCAAATCTTCCATTATTCACCTCTACAGGCTCCCCTTCATATTCACCTATTTCCTTTGGAAGTTTGAAAAGGTCCATTGCCTCCTCATATGTGATGTTATCAAGGGTTTGGTCCGGCATTAATCCCGCAAAACGCGGTTTTTCCTCATCCTCAACAGAACCTATTTGTACCATTGGTCCAAATTTTCCTAATCTTACGCTCACCGGCTTTCCGGTTGCGGGGTCTTCACCCAGGATCCTTTCCCCTACTTCTCGTTCTGCATTTTTTGCAACATCTAATACCTGCGGGTGGAAATCTGAATAAAAATCACGCATCATTTTTGTCCATTCCTCATTCCCTTCAGCAATATCATCAAAGCTTTGCTCTACTTTGGCAGTGAAATTATAATCAAGAATATTGGAAAAATGCATTACCAGGAAGTCATTCACTACCATACCAACTGCTGTTGGGACAAGTTTTCCCTTATCACTACCAACAGTTTCTGTGAGTTCTTTTGATACCAGCTTATCATTCTTAAGCCTTAGTTGGACATAATTGCGCTCTGTACCCTCAATAGAACCCTTCTCAATATAATTCCTGTTTTGAATAGTAGAGATCGTTGGCGCATAAGTAGATGGTCTTCCTATCCCAAGTTCTTCCAGTTTTTTCACTAAAGAAGCTTCCGTATAACGATATGGTGGCCTGGTAAAACGCTCTGTAGCGGTGATGTAATTATTATCAAGTTTTTCGTTGACCTTTAATGCAGGCAACATCCCTTCCTGCTCCTCTTCTTCCTCATCACTTCCTTCAAGATACACTTTTAGAAATCCGTCAAATATTAGTACTTCCCCGTTTGCAGTGAAATGTTTGCTGTGCTTATCGGCTTCTATTTTCACATTTGTACGCTCCAGTTGCGCTTCACTCATTTGTGAGGCAATGGCTCGTTTCCAGATCAATTCATAAAGCCTTTCTTCATCCCTGTCTGCCCTTACGGTGTGGCTTGCAAAATTGGTAGGACGTATAGCTTCGTGTGCTTCCTGGGCACCTTTAGACTTCCCTTTAAATTGTCGTGATTTTGCATATTTTTCGCCATAAGCCTTCAATATCTCCTTTTGAGCGCCCTTTCTGGCATCTTCAGATAGGTTAACGCTATCCGTTCTCATATAAGTTATATGTCCCGCCTCATATAAACGCTGGGCCATTGTCATGGTCTTACTTACTGAAAAATATAATTTCCTTGCGGCTTCCTGTTGTAAAGTCGAAGTAGTAAATGGTGGTGCAGGAGATTTTTTCGCCGGTTTAGTTGAAAGATCGGCTACTTTAAATGCTGCCCCTATATTTTGCTGAAGGAATTTCTCCGCCTCCTCTTTTGTGTCAAAATTCTTCGGAAGTTTCGCCTTAAAGGTTTTTCCCTCCTCATTGGTAAATTCAGCATCGATACGAAAAGAAGCTTCAGCATTAAAATCCAGGATCTCCCGCTCTCTTTCTACTATTAGTCTAACCGAAACAGATTGCACCCTACCCGCAGAAAGTCCTCCTTTTACCTTCCTCCAAAGTACCGGGGATAATTCATAACCCACCAGCCTGTCCAGTACACGACGGGCCTGCTGTGCGTTTACTAGATTATAATTTATACTCCTTGGGTTATCTATTGCTTTTAATATTGCCGATTTTGTTATCTCGTGGAAAACAATTCGTCTTGTTTTGGCTTTATCCAATTTAAGCTCTTCAGCCAGGTGCCAGGCAATTGCCTCTCCCTCCCTATCCTCATCACTCGCCAGCCAGACAATTTCAGCATCCTTTGAAAGCTTTCTAAGCTTGCTCACCACATCCTTCTTGTCCTTATTCACTATATATTTAGGTTGGAAATCCCCTTCAGTATCCACCCCCAGTTCCTTGGTAGGAAGATCTGCTATATGCCCAAAGCTGGATGCCACCGTATAATCTTTTCCTAAAAATTTTTCGATGGTTTTTGCCTTGGCAGGAGATTCCACGATCACTAAATTCTTTGCCATAAATCTTAATTTTCTAGTTGCAAAAGTATATCAAATTTTTTTGAAGTTAATAAGAGCAGGCAATATTGGACTAAAACAAGGCTTTATAAAAAGTGGTTTTACCTGATTTCAAAAAGCAAAAAAGCCTACCAAACAGGCAGGCCGGGCATTAAAAATTAAAATTTAATTAAGATCGAAAGTACTTATTAAAGTAATTTCATTTGTCTTATAACTATATTGTCTCAATTTATTTTCTCCAATCATTATCAAAACACTTTCGCCGGGGATCACATCATAGGCATTCACATCCTGGAAATGATCTGTAAGTACCAGCTCCGGAGAATTGGAAGAGTCATAAATTTTTAATCCTGAAGTACCATCACAAACAAATAACCTGTCATCTTTTATCCCTAAACCGTAAGGACCGTCCATTTGATAAATTTCCAGCAGCTTCGGCTCACTTTTATTTGACACGTCTATCACCTCCAGCTGATTTTCATTTTGCCCACATTCATTCCCTCCGCGTATGGTCACGTAGGCTATATCCTTATCTACCACCACCGGGTCACACCCCATCACGTGCTGAATTCTGGACATAAAAGCAGGGGAAGCCGGGTCATCAAGACTATAAATATACATCCCTACTGCACTTCCCAAATAAAGATATCCTTCCTTATTAAAGATAGTTTCTATTTGCCAGCCTACATATTCAGAACTAAGTCTCACAGGATTGGAAAGCGTGCTTATATCAAAAACCCCCATGGAATTAGTTCCCACTGTGTAAAGATAATCTCCTCCAATATTAAATCTGGCCATAGAGCCACCGGTCCCCGTATTTCCGGATTCCAGGGCACCATTGAAGGTATCCCCTCTTCCCCACCATCCACCCTGGAATGTCTCCCTCTCCCGGGTTTCAAGGTTATATCCTATTATAATATCAGTTTCATAATCAACCCCGGTAAAATCGACATTTTCTGCACCGGCGGGCATTTGCGGATAGAAGTCCTCAAAGACATTCTCCAGCCGCTCCAGCTGTTTTATATTCTCAAGGTCGCTAATATCAAAAGTAACCAGGTCCCTCCCGGAATTTGCAAATAAAATATCATCCTTGATGGCCACATCTGTATTGGCAGGGATGCTAAGGAATTTTTTCTTTACAGGATTATAATTGGAATTATCAACTACCAATACTCCCTTTTGTAAATCATTTATAAAAATGTAATTACCATAAGTATATATTTTTCCCGATTGCTCAATTTCAACAGGCTCTGTAATTTTTACCGAAGCCCGGAAATCTGCAATGGTCATAGTAACAGGAACAGCCACCTGCATAGTCTCCTTTTGCACATCATCTTTTTCGCAGGCGGTAAGAAATAGAGCCAGGAAGCCTGCCAGCACTTGTTTTTTCATAGAAATGAATTTTAATAATTGAAAATTAAAATTGGTAGGGAAAATTAAAGATAAAAAAAGTTCCTGTCACTTTGTCATAATTTTTCTAAAACCTATCTTTGCAAGCTAAATTAGCCTAAGGCTAAAGAAGGCATTATGGAGAAGATCATAGACGAAAAAATACAGGGAAATACACTTGAACTGGAACCTAAGGCAAGTAACAGCCGTAAACTTTTTATTGAAAGTTACGGTTGCCAAATGAACTTTAGCGATAGCGAAGTGGTAGCTTCCATACTTCACAAAGAAGGTTTTAATACCACCCCAAATCTTGAGGATGCAGACCTGGTACTGGTTAACACCTGTTCCATTCGTGACAAGGCAGAGCAAACCGTAAGGAAGCGCCTGGAAAAATACAATGCGGTTAAGAAGATAAACCCAAAAATGAAAGTTGGGGTTCTGGGTTGTATGGCTGAAAGACTGAAAAGCAAATTCCTTGAAGAGGAAAAGATCGTTGATCTCGTTGTGGGTCCGGATGCTTATAAGGATCTACCAAATTTGATCAACGAGGTGGAAGAAGGCCGTAACGCAGTAAACGTTATTCTTTCAAAGGAAGAGACCTATGCAGATATTTCTCCTGTAAGACTACAAAGCAACGGAGTTTCTGCTTTTGTTTCCATTACCCGCGGGTGCGATAACATGTGCACTTTTTGTGTTGTCCCTTTCACAAGGGGCCGCGAACGCAGCAGGGAGCCACAAAGCATATTGGAGGAAGTAAATGACCTGGCCGCAAAAGGTTATAAGGAGATCACTCTCCTTGGTCAAAATGTTGACAGTTACCTTTGGTATGGCGGCGGACTCAAAAAAGATTTTAAAACTGCTTCTGAAATTCAGAAAGCCACTGCATTAAATTTTGCAGGGCTTTTAAAAATGGTAGCAGAAGCGCAGCCACATATGAGGGTACGTTTCTCAACATCCAACCCTCAGGATATGACCCTGGATGTTATTGAGACCATGGCGGCTTATAAAAATATTTGTAACTACATCCACCTCCCCGTACAAAGCGGAAGCGACAGGATCCTTAAGGAGATGAACCGCCTTCATACCCGTGAGGAATATTTTGAATTGATCGACAACATTAGAAAGATAATTCCGGATTGCTCTATTTCACAAGATCTCATCACCGGTTTCCCTACTGAAACAGAAGAGGACCATCAAGATACCCTATCTCTTATGGAATATGTAAAATATGACTACGGATTCATGTTTGCCTATTCTGAAAGACCCGGAACTATGGCCGCAAGAAAACTTGAGGACGATGTTCCCGAAGAAGTAAAGAAACGACGACTTGCGGAAGTTGTAGCACTACAAAGACAACACAGCCTTTACCGGACTAAACAATTTCTTGGTAAAACTGTTGAAGTCCTAATTGAAAAAGAATCCAAAAAATCACCCCTTGAATGGAGCGGCCGTACAGAACAAAATACCGTTGCCGTATTCCCGAAGGAACATTATAAAGTTGGAGATTTTGTGATGGTTGAGATCACAGATTGTACGAGTGCCACGCTTAAGGGAAAGGCAGTCCGTTATAGTAGTGAGTATTGAGTATTGAGTATTGAGTGGAGGTTAGGAGTTAGGAGTTAGGAGTTA
>DATHWA010000044.1:0-7089 GCA_035461025.1 Gillisia sp.
ACCATTAGAATTATGGAAAGCGGTTGGGCGCCAAGTGCTTTACGAATTCCAATTTCCTTCGTCCTTTCCTTAACAATAATCAACATAATGTTACTCACCCCCACAACCCCGGCTATAATAGTACAAATTCCCACTCCCCAAAAAAAGTATTTGATCATATCCATTAGATCATAAAAGCGTTTGGCATTCTCGAGGGAGTTATTAATAACCACCGCACTGGTATCATCCGGTGCAATCGTATGTCTTTCTTTTAAAAAATTTTCAACCTCTGCTGAAAAAACTTCGGAAGCCGCAAGGGCAGCTTCAAAACTTTCTTCCTTTTGAAGGGTAAAGGACATATTTCTTATATCATTCCCCCCGCTGAAGACATTCTGTGCTGTAGATAAAGGGAGAAAAACCCTCGACTCTTCCCTTTCCCCGCCGGGGTCTGTAAACACACCTATTACTTTAAAATTTATGTTCGAAATTTGAACATACTCTCCCACGGGATCTTTGTCTTTAAACAGGTCATTTTTCACCTTATTACCCAGTACAACTACTTTTTCAAAGTTTTTGTGATCATTAAAATTTACATAGCGACCGGCAATCATTGAAGCATTTTCCAGAAACTGATAATCCGGATAAACCCCTTCAATCCGGAAAGCTCCGGATTCTTTTCCATAATTGACCAAACCACTCCATAACCTGAAGATGGAAGATTTATATTCCAGTTCGTCTTCATATTTCCGGGCAATATGGTTGTAATCATCATTCTTCATGGTGATCATCCTACCTGGATTCATTCCTTTATGCTCTTTGGAGGTCCTCCCGGTCCATATATACATAATATTGGCAGCATCGTTTTCAAATTCACTTGAAATACCATTGCTCATCCCCTGGCCAATTCCTAAAAGAATTACAAGAATGAAGATACCGGAGGCTACAGAAAGCCCCGTTAAAAATGTTCGCAGTTTATTCTTGCTAATAGTGTCGAAGATCTCCTGCCATCTTTCTATATCAAACATGATTCAATGCTCTTACCTGGTTCACTTTACTATCATCTATTATCACCCCATCCTTCAGGTTAACAATGCGTTTTGTCATTTGAGCAATATCGGGCTCGTGAGTAACTATAAGAATAGTACGCCCCTCATCATTAATACCCTGAATAAGATCCATAACCTCGTAAGAGGTTTTAGAATCCAACGCTCCGGTGGGTTCATCGGCAAGTAAAACTTTTGGATTGGATGCAAGTGCCCGGGCAATTGCCACTCTCTGCTTCTGTCCTCCTGAAAGTTCGTTAGGATGATGGTTTGCCCAGTTTGCCAGTCCTACTTTTTCAAGATAACTCATTGCTGTATCTACACGCTCGTTGCGCTTGATACCTTGATAATATAGGGGAAGTGCTACATTATCCAGTGCGCTTTTATAAGAGATTAGGTTGAAGGACTGAAATATAAAACCAAGAAATTTATTGCGATAACGCGCTGCTATTTTTTCATTTAGGTTTTTAATAGGTACACCATCCAGGTGGTAAGTCCCTTCATCTGCTTCATCCAGCATTCCAAGGATATTCAATAAGGTGGATTTTCCGGAGCCGGAAGAACCCATAATGGAAACAAGCTCTCCCTCTGCTACCTCAAAGTTGATACCCTTCAAGACATGAAGGCTATTCTTTCCCATTTCATAGGACTTGTGTAAATTCCTTATCTCAATCATAATTCCGCAGATTACCCTCACGGAAAAGTTTCCGTTAAGGTGTAATAATTAGACCATAAAAAAGGTGCGATGTTACACGGGTAAACGTTAGAAAATTGTTAAAATTTAACTGAAATTTAAGAAGTCGGGGTTTTCTTACTTCTCAGGGTTCTGTAAATGAAAATTGCAATTCCTCCCATTAGGAGATACGGGAAGATCATTAAATACAAAATACCGTTGTTTATGCCTTCCGCCGTAGCTTGTGAATCTCCACTTTCAAGGACCGCACGACACATTGAACATTGAGCCTCTGCCATTGTCGGCAAAAGAAGAAGACCAAAAATTAAAAGAAGTTTCCACTTCATAGGTATAAATTTAATGCTTACAAATTTACGAAAAGCACATGAATTCAGGCATTAATAATAGGGCAACATAAATACGTAAACCAATACTCCCGTGATAGCCACATATAACCAAACAGGAAAGGTCCACTTTGCAATACGCGCATGTTTTTTATATTGCGCTGTTAGCCCGTGATACATCGTGAATAATACTAAAGGCACTATAATGGCAGACAATAAAATATGTGTAATCAGGATAAAGAAATAAAGATATCTCATCAATCCATCACCTCCATACGGCACAGGATCATTACTAATTTTGGAGATCACATAACTTACCAGGAATATAGCTGAAAGTATAAAAGCAGCGATCATAACATTGCGGTGTAACAGGTACTCCTTTATATTCATAAAATAATAGCCCAGCAGCAGCAGTAAAGCCGTGGTACCATTTAGGATCGCATGGAACAGGGGGAAAGTTCCCGCACGGGTTCCAAAGAGGTTATATCTTTCCGGCAGGTACATAAGCACCAAAACTACCAGGGGAATGATCACGGAAAGAGATATGATTAAAGGAACAGCTATGCGATCTTTTTGCGTCAATGCCATTATTACAACAGGTTGTTTATGTCTTCTATTAATATATCGATTTGAGGCTCCTCCTCGCCTTCTACTACAGATTTATTCCGCTCTACATGGCCACGGTAATAGATAATGGGGTTTCCGAATTTATCTGCCCGTGACCGCACATATCCTTCTTTATCCACCAATGCGAATAAGCCTGAATGTGCAAAACCACCCGGGACTGTCTCATCTTCATCTGCAAAAATACCAAACCCCGTATTTGCCATTTCATATACCCGTTCCCTGTCACCGGTTAAAAAATGCCAGTGTGGATTGGTTACACCATAATTTGCAGCGTACTCCTTTAGTACTTGCGGGGTATCGTGTTCGGGATCTATAGTAAAGGAAGCAATTCCAAAATCACTTTCTCCCTTAAATTCATCCTGAATCTCTACAAGATTTCGGTTCATTATAGGGCAAATGGAAGGACAGGTAGTGAAAAAGAACTCTATGACATATACCTTCCCAAGGTAATCTTCATTGGTTATAGTGTCACCATCCTGATTAACAAAAGAGAATTCCGGAACTTTCTTATTCTCTCCGTATTGTTCGATATACATCATTTTATCAGGATTACCCGTCTTTTTGTTAACGTTTAGCCTGTCTGACTTTACAACATCATTATTGCTAACCCTGTCTACGATTTTTGGTATAAAAATTATTCCAAATATCAGGATTATTAGAGAGATGCCTATGTAGGAAGTATTCTTCATTATTTTTCAGCTTGTCTGGAATTGTTCTTTTTTAGTGCCAGCCTGTATTCTGCCAGGATAACCTTCACGTCATCATTCATCTTATTATTAAGCTCAGATACAGATCTGGAATCATAACCATATAAAATCCCTATATCTTCGTCATCTGTGCGTCCTCTAAGATGCTTATCCTTGTCGATTATGAAGACATATGGAGTTTGCAAATTCTCATCCAGTTCAAGATCTGTCTCAAAACTTTCAAAAACCTTTCGCACTTCCGCCGGCTTTGCATAGACAAATTTCCAGTAGGATGAATTTGTTATCCCTCCAAAGTCCCTGGCAAATTCTTCGGCATCAGGCCTTGCCTCCTCAGGCAGGATTATTACAAATTGAAAGTCTGAAAATTCATAAAACTTGGTAAGGATCTTTTGGTCAAGATTGAACGTGTTTCCTTTAAGATCTTCAGGTTCACTTCCAAAAAAGGCTACCACGCTAATTTTTTCCTGAAAAGTCACAGCCGAATCTCCCTGGGTCTCAAAGTTAGAGATATCATCAACATTATTGGTTAAAACGGGAAGCCGGGCAAAATTATTCACCCCTGAAGCAAAGAACAGGTAGGCTACTATAGGCAAGAGAAACAATACTGCAAGAACAAAAAACTTCTTCATAAACAGCCTTTAAAAGGGAGTACAAAAATAAAAAGACGGTTTTAAATAACCGTCTTTTCATGCATTTTTAACTTATAAGCCCTTAGAAATCCCAGGCTACCTTATTATTCTTATAGACTTCGTAAACATAATCACCTTCAATAAGAAGAATGAATAATAAATAACTAATAAGAAAAACAGATGTCCATACTATTGCCCTTCTCAATCCTTTAGTTTCCCCTTCCAGGTGCATAAAGGCCCAGGCTATGTAATAAGCTTTATATATTGTAAGGATAATGAATATCCAGTTAAGCCATTTCATACTTAGGAATGTATAATCAACCAGTAAAGCTGGTTTAAAAATTCCCAATACTACTTCTACAAGAGTAACTATGGAAAGGATTATAAATACAAACCAAATTCTCTTGGTGTTATCGTGATGTTCTGCAGAACTATGTGCCATTTCTAATATATTCTAAATTATACCAAATAAAAGAATGTAAATACAAATACCCAGACAAGGTCAACAAAGTGCCAGTACAAACCAACCTTCTCAACCATTTCATAATTTCCTCTGCGCTCATATGTACCCAGCAGGATATTAAAGAAAATGATGATATTGATAAGCACCCCTGTTAATACGTGAAACCCGTGAAATCCTGTAATGAAGAAAAAGAAATCACCAAATAGAGGAACTCCATATTCATTCTCTGTAAGATTTGCACCTCGTACTACCCTCGCAGCTTCAAGTTCCATTTTACTTTCAGACTCTGCTCTGGTAAGAATGGTCTTCTCACCTTCTTCTGTAAGCTGCTGTGTACGTATTAAAAGGTTGGGATTGGCCATAAAGCCTGCCTTAACATCTTCAACAGTTAATGCAGGAAGTGCAGGCTCATCTGTAAACCAAAGACCATTTGAACGGGTATGTTGCACCCTGTCTCTCGGAGCAACGGTAGCAAACGCTTCAAGCGCTACACGTTTACCATCTTCATCTACAAATTGAAGTATATTATTTCCATTGGTAGCTACAGCACCATATTCTCCATTGATAAAATTTTTCCATTCCCAGGCCTGAGACCCAAGGAATATCACCCCTCCAATGATGGTAAGGAACATATAGAAAACCACCTTGGACTTTTTCATCTGGTGGCCCGCATCTACAGCAAGAACCATTGTCACAGAAGAGAAAATAAGGATAAAGGTCATCAATGCAACATAGTACATTGGCGCATCTACTCCATGCAAGAACGGAAAGTGATTAAAAACCTCATCAGCTATTGGCCATGAGTCTATATATTTAAATCTTGAAAAACCGTAAGCAGCAAGAAATCCTGAAAAGGTTAGAGCATCAGAAAGGATGAAGAACCACATCATCATTTTTCCGTAACTGGCTCTTAATGGCTCATTACCACCGCCCCAGGTTTTGCCTTCGGTGCCTGTTCTAATAACAGTAGCTTCCATATGAAGATATTGAATTTAAGTGAAGGGTCAAAAATACGTAAATTTATTATCTAAAGAAATATAAAAACAAAAACAGGTATACCCACAATATATCCAGAAAATGCCAGAATGTCGCACCCAGCTCTAAGCCAAGCATTTGACCCGAGGAGTAGCGTTGTTTAAAATGGTTATAAATTACCACCAAAAGCACGATCAAACCCGCGGCAAGGTGAGCAAGGTGGGCTAGAACCACTACATAAATAAAAGAGGTGGTTATAGTACTTTCACTACCGGTGAAATAATAACCTGCACGGATAATATCTGAAAAACTTTGGAATTGGAGCACCACAAATGCAATTCCCAGAACAAGAGTTGCCAGCAGGTACAGGGTTCCATTCTTTCTGTCATCTTTCGCAATACTTTTCTTTGCAAGTATAAAAGTAAAACTACTTATAATGATTACAAGGGTACTCCAGTAGAGAGAAGCCGGCAATTCAAACCCCGCAACCCAGTCTGGCCTGTTCTTACTTACCACATAAGCACTGGTAAGACCGGCAAACATCATTACCATACTTATAATCCCAAACCAAAGCATCATTTTCTTTGCCCTGGCTGTTTTTTCGTTTATTGTTCCTTCTGTTAAATCCATTCTCTAATAAATTTATCTAATACATATATAATTTGAAGCAAAGTAATATAAGACACACTGGCGAACATCAATTTTTTAGCTGCCTTCGCAGTTTTCTTTCTTTTTAGTCGTAATGCATAATACAACATACCCATTCCAAGTATAAAAATAAGCACTCCGGAAACGGGAGTTAAAAATAGATTTCCTGTTACCCCCAGAACCGGGATTAAGGAGACCAAAATCGTCCAGATAGTGTATAGTATTATTTGTATAACAGTTCCTTTATCTCTCTTACCGGTAGGCAGCATAAAAAATCCGCCTTTTTTATAATCATCAAATAACCACCAGCCAATTGCCCAAAAATGTGGGAATTGCCAAAAAAACTGTATCATAAATAAGGTTCCGGGTTCTATTCCAAAATCATCTGTGGCGGCGACCCAACCCAGCATAAACGGAATTGCACCCGGGAAGGCTCCAACAAAAACTGAAAGCGGGGTTTTAGTCTTTAATGGGGTATAGACACTTACATACAGAAATATACTTATAGCCCCAAACATAGCTGTTTTAGGGTTTATAACATAAAGCACTATAAGACCAAGGATAGTAAAGGCACTTGCTATAACAAAAGCCGTAGGAACCGTCATTCTGCCTGCAGGTAACGGCCTGTTCTTTGTACGGTCCATCAGGGCATCAAGATCCTTCTCCAGGATTTGATTATAGGCATTGGAAGCGCCAACCATGAGGTACCCCCCAATTGCAAGAAGCAGCACAGTTACAAAATCAATGACTTCTGCACCAAGAAAATAGCCGGCAACAGAGGAGAAGACCACACTTATCGCCAGTCGCATCTTGGTTATTTCCTTAAAATCTGAGAGCACGGATACAGAAGGAGTATGGACGCGGATATTACTCAAAAATGCCATTTTAAATTGGATGCAAAGATACTCCTAAAATCAGTTTAGGCAAGAGTGTGATCCTGTTAATTTTCAGAGTTTTGGAGAGTCGAATTCAGCACTCATTAATTGGCTTAAAAAAATCAT
>DATHWA010000045.1:0-7115 GCA_035461025.1 Gillisia sp.
GAGTACCGGTCTCATCCACGGCCGGTTCAAATTTAAAAGGCAGGGTGCGCTGGTAATTATGCTCGTGGGCAGAGAGTACCATATCCACACCAACTTCTTCCAATACAGGTGAAAGCAACCTCATAACCTGATAGTCAAAATGAGTGGGGCTGGCATTAAAAGCGGCGTGATGATAGGAAACTAATTTCCATTGAGCCTTGCTTTTTCCAAACTCACTCCTTATCCATTCCACCAGCTTAGGGTCCAGAGGATTTATGTAATAATTGGCATCGAGGCATATTATATGAACATTGCCGTTCTCAAAGGAATAATTGGAGATCCCAGGATATTGGGGGGTGGTATTTTGTTTAAATTCTGATATCTTTTTTTCCTCGCCTTCAGGCTCTATAAATAATTTTGGTACGGGAGCATTTCGGGGCAAATCGCTGTAATAAAAATAAGCCAGCCCATCGGGATATTCATCAAGGTTGTAACTGTATACATCATGATTGCCCAAAAGCATATAGAAGGGAATGCTATTTAAAAGAGGAGCTCCCTTTTCCGGAGAGGCAACAGGGGAGAGGTAATAAGGGAAAAACCGATGACGATATTCCAGCTCCCTTCCATTATTATATGCCATGTCTCCCGGGATTAGAGCAAATTGAGGATCCTGAAGTGAAACCTGGAAAGCGATGGCTGCCTGTTCGTTGTTACCCGCGCCAATATCTCCAAATACAGCAAAACGGGTTTGAGGCTTCTTTGTACGGGTTTTAAATTTATGCTCAGCAAGGATTGAATCACCCAGAGTAACCCTGTACGTATAGCTTCGGTCAAATTTTAAACCTTTTAATGTAGCCCGGTACAACCTTGAAGGCTTATCAAACAAATTGAGATCTACTGAAGAAATTTTTGCCTTTTTCGTTTTTCTGAAAGAAATTCCTTCAGCATATTCCACCTTAAAATTTCCGGGAAGATCATCTGTTTGCCAAATAATTACCTTTTCTTCTTTGTTTAAGCCGGGGGCATTTCCCGGCTGTAGGTAAGGTGAAACAAGAATTTCCTGTGCAACACAAAACTGTATAAGTAATATAAATATACAAGAATACCATATCCTGGAGAATCGGATGGAAAATTGAAAAGATTTTCGATGAAAGAAGCTCATTTGTTCTAAACCACTGTTTGCAATATTAAATTATTCTATTTTTCTGCATTTCTGAAAAATATTTTCATCATAACGTTTTTTGTTCTTTATCACCGTAAAAAAATCCTTTAGATAGTTCTCTACTACAAGAGATTCCTTAGGATTAAGCTGATTTTCAACACTGCGTACAGTATTCCATAAAGCAGGTTCAAGCTCAATATATTTCAATCTTACATATTCAGCCAGGTCTTCGTTTCTGCAATAACCCCGAAAGTGCCGATCCTTTACACTTTTAATAGGCATTGATTCCTTTACCACCGCATACGGCGCGTCTACCAGGCCGGCCATATCATAATCAAAAGGTATTGGAACTTTTAATTTAGAAGGTAACAGCAATACCTTCACATTGTGCTGCATAACACTGGACCAGTCTGTATTGCCAATCATATATTGAAAAACATCCTGCATCGCGGCTATACTGTCCTGCATAAATAAAGGATTTCTTTGGAAACCCTTCAAAAATTGACCATTCGCGCGCTTGGCCACCCGTTTATCGTCTTCTATAATAAAGGCTTTTACGTTATAGGTAATTGATTTTTTGTTCCTTAAATCGGTGAGGGTCAAATTCATCAATCTTGTGCTGAAATTATATGGCGAGATTGATTCATAGAGTTTATAACAAAGATATTCCTTGACCACGAGGTCATTATTATCCCTGCTGGTATTGCAGGGCATTACGAGCTTTAAATTTTGATTTCCCTCGAATAAAGAACCAGCATTATCTTTTTTCTTTATTTTCATCCTTATGGGAGTAAAAAAACAATTCTCCTTTCTGAAATTTCCCCTGGACCTAATTCTTACTTTAATGGAATCCCACTGTTTCTCTTCATTTTTATAATAGAGCTGAGTTGCAAAATAGGCAGTATCACTTTTACTCTTTTTTATATCACGAAAGGAAAAATCCAGCCTGGCTTCCAGAATTTCATTATTCTGAAATAAGGGTGTGGTTTCCAGTTGCTGTGCCTTACCTGAATAAATAATACACAGGAATAGAGCGAACATGCAAGTCTTTTGAATAATATGGCAAACCGCTCCTCTCATCATCAAACCTCTTTGGCAGATTTTGGTTACTTAACCAGGTGACAAATTATTTTATAATCTGCACTACTTCACGATTATAACTCTATTAACAATCAACCACGTTTACCTATTTTATCTCCTTTCAATCTCAGGAGGTTGTCTCCTACTGAATAAACAAAAACACCAGGAAAAAAAGAACTCCCAGGCCAAATCCCAACATGAGGATCTTATAAGCATGGCTTATGTAATTGAATTTATACTTAAGGATAATACCCTGGCAGTGCAGGTCTATGATCATATTTTTATAAATATCAGTTTTGGAAGCCAGCAGTTCCTCCATTTTTTTAATGTATTCCTCCTGGGAATAGTCTGCGATCTCCCCGAAAAAGAGAAGACTTTGTTTATTTTCCAGCTTTTTTAGATTTGGCTTTACAATTTTTGGATTAGCGGCCAAAATTGCAAATACGGCAGATGTAAGGCAGGAAACCATTATTATGGCTATTGGCACCAAATTTTGCAGATAGAGTGCCATTTGATTAGACAATATCCCGTAACCGGAAATAGCAATTATGGAGGAAATAAGTAGGGTATTGATACTAATTATCATGTTGGCCTTATTATCCACAATTTGCCTTAAACTTGTCTGGTTCCTGTAAGTCACCCTAAATAGGGTCTCTCTTTCCTTATTGGATTTAGGATTTTTTTCTTTTTCTGTTTCTACTATCATGGACTTTCAAATTTAATTTTACTGCAGTGGGATTTGTTTCTTTTCTTATTTACTAATTCTTCAGGCCTTTTATTACAAGGTGTCCTGTGCTATTTTTTTGACAGGGGTATTGAAATTCGCTCTTTAATTTTTTCGGATCGTCCAGGGTGGCATAAAAGTCCTCGAGATAGGTTAGGGTTCTTTGAACATATTTCTCGTCCAATAAAGGACTGGAGGTATAGATGGCGTACAGCTCATTTTTAAGACCTTTATACCTCGCGATCACATTTTCAAACTCTTGCATATCTTCCAGGCAATAACCTCTGTAGCGCCGTTGCAACGTATTTTTTAGTTTAAGTTCTTCAGCCGGGTACGCGTATGGGGCCCTTACTATTCCCGCGTGATCAAAATCATATGGAACGGTATTAGGAAGGGAAAGAGAATCTTCAGCAATTAGTTTGATATTTTGTCTATACTGCACAGACCAGTCTGTGTTTCCAATCATATAATTAAAGACGGCCATAATGAGAAAATCTTCCCGCTTCATACTTTCCGGTCGCATTAGCATGCGTTTCACAGAGATCATATTATTGCGTTTTGCCATGTGATCTTCTTCCTCAAGCAGGAACCCGTAAAATGGTAATCTTTCCTTTGCCTTTAGAGCAGGATCATTAAGCACCACCTCTAATAATCTAACGCGAAAGCTTTTTGGAGTTATAAGGTTATAAAGTTTATAAGTATAATATTCCTGCAAAACGTACTTGTCATCCCTGCACGGCATAACCAACTTTAGTTTTTCCTGTCCTTCAAATATCGTATTGGTTGTATTTTTTTCTGAAAAATTGAGCAATAATGGAGGCAGGCTACAGTTGGTTTTCAGTCTCCGGAAATTGCCACGTTGCCTTACCTGAAGAGGAATAGTGATTGTTTCGCCGTGTTCTTCTGAATACGATAGGTTGACAGGCATATATTCCGGTTCCCCTGTTCTGTCACGAAGGAGGTTGGCCACATCTCCGCTAAGAGTTATTCTGAAGATTTCATCTGACTCGAAAAGGCTTTGCGGCTGTGTATACCCATAGGAGATTATCAAAGAAAGGAGAAATGAGATGGAAACAGACCGCAAGGTGGCCGGACCTATTTTAGCATTGCTGAAGGTCCTAAAAAGTAAACCTGAAATAAACCGAAGACTCCCCATGACTTCCGCATTTTGACCGGAAAAAAGAAAGTTTGGTAGTTACTTCATTCATCCGGCACATAAAAATTTCCTAGTATACTATTGGGGGGATGAATAAGATCTTATTTGAAGAATTTTGTAGGGTATTAACCGTTATTCGTAACGGCTTAATCTTCTGACTCTAAATTAATTAAAAAATAGTTCCGTTCATAGGAATGCTTCATAAAAAATCATTGTTGTCCGGGAAAAGAGTCCAGATTCTAGAATCTAGAATCTGGACAAAGTTATTAATGCTCGAAAAAGATTCATTTAGCTTCTGCTGCAAAACCTTGTAAATTCCTAAACTTTTTTAGATCTAAAACCATCCCATTGGCGTGAGTGATTCAGAAAGACTTAAGGAAGAGTTTACGTATTTTAATCAGTCAACAATGATAATAAATAGAGGAACGATTATTTATAATAATATCTGCATTCTCCTGAGCCTAAAATTTGGAACCGGATTTTAATGAGAAAAATTTATTCTAGATTACAAAGAGGGGAGTGGGTAATGCCTTAATTATACCGGTAAATGGTCAAGCTCTCCTATCTCTTTTTTGTATGCTGAAGGCAACAAAAGACTTTTAAAAATCCTGTCCAAATGCAGCCTTCTGCTTAATTTATAAATTCCCACGAATGGAATTAGTGCCGAAAATTTCCTGAAGCCCATTAGGTTGCTTACTTTCTTTGGAACCACCAGCTTTTGCGCTTCCAGCAGGATCAAATACCTGCCTGTACCTAAATTTTTGCGGTATCGCCGGAAAAGATCTTTGGTATAATGGCCATACTCTAAATCCTGTTCCAGGTGTCCAATGCGCATCTTTACCCAGTCTTTATAGGTAGAAGGCAATCCTTCCAGTCCCATACGTTTTCCCACTTTATTAAAAACAATAAATACCTCCTGCTTTTCAGCCAGGCTCATTTTACGTTCCAGGAGTTCGAATGATCTTATGGAATAATCTATAAGCATAAAAAGCACATCGCGATATGCCCAGTCCGGGATACGGCTGCCTCGACTGGTTTCTACCTTAGAATGTATTGCTGTCATCGCGTCTATTGCCCTCAAAGCATCTGGCTCGTTGGAAAAAACAATTGCCCGCGCATAAGAAACTGTAGAGAAAAGTCTGCCCATAGGATCTGCGGGAAGTCTGCCTGTAAAATACAGCCAGTCTACCGCCTTGTTCAGGGCAAACTCTGCTGCAGCACCTGCAAATATGAACAGAATAGTATCTGCCTTTCCCCATATTTTACGTACTACCGATTCTTTTTCTACAAAATATTCCATTGCTGTAATTTATTAACTTTGACCGTTTATTAATGGGAGGAAAATGCTGCGGCTAACTTCCGGATGACGGTTATACCTTATGCTTCAAATTCCCTGCCGACTCTCACTCAAAACCAAAAATGAATGGGAATCCAAATGTTACTATAAAGGCCCAGATGATATACACCGGTAAAAATGTAGCAATGCTGGTCTCCACCATTACAGCCTTGCTGTTATCCTTAAGGGCCCAAAATTGGTGATAGCTTACAATGAGGAGATTGGTGAGTATTAATATATTTCCGCCAAAAACCGCAAGTCTGTTGGGCGTTATTCCCATTTCAGAGATCCTGAAAATTATAGCTGAAAGTGCTATCCCATTTACAATGATAGTGACTACAGAAAGTCCCAGAAGGGTGAGGGCACCAATTTTTCCACTCTGTTTTTTGAAGGTTTCAGCAATAGAGAAAAGAATAATGGCCATTACTCCAATAAGCAATACATTAAAGATGAGCAGGAATTCCCTGTCATTGTATGGATCCTTTCCGGTATAGATCACCGCCCCAAGGTATGTTATAAGCATAATTAGAACCAAAGGAGTAAACACCTTCGCGATCACCGGAGAAACCTTGTTCACCAGCTGAGGATTGGTTTGTATAAGATAAGCGCCAACAATAGGTGCAGCGGCAGCACCCCAAATGGCGATGTAGTTAAAGTAAAACTCCTGGATCTTTAGACCTATGAGTTCAAATAACCCCAGAGTTACCCCTGTAAGCAGTCCTCCGGCGATTAGGATAAGAGTGGTTATCACTATCAGGTCTCCGTTGAATCTAAGGAAATCCAGCCTTTTCTGATTGTCGTCAACCTCACCTCCCAAAAACATATATCCAAGACCGGCCCAGAGGAGCAGGGGCAGGTGAATACAAGCTAAAATAAACGTGTCAGAACTATCGTTTCCAGGCAATAGGTTTATGTAGATAGCTGAAACTACAAATGCAATAATTACAAAAATCAATTTTTTAACCTGGACATGTTGCTTCCACACAAAGTAGGCTGTGAGAGCAGGAAAGACAATAAAACCGATATTTCGCGGATAAAAATAGTCCGGATCTATTCCTGCAAGCTGAGGGATCTTTGCAATAAACCCTGCAATTAAGGAGGCGATTATTACAAATAGCAATTCCCTTCCGGTACCCCAGGATATCTCCCCAGATTCATAATTTAGCCTCTCATTCCAGAAGTCGGCAAGCGGCTTGCCTTTTATTTGTGGATATAGATTCTGAAACTCCTGCCGGAATTTTCCCTTATTTGTTCTGTAAATGCTTTCCAGCTGGCCGGGATTAGGCTCATTTAGATTTGTTAAGATGTCATTTTTCATAACTGCGGTTTTAAGATTGTTAATTCTAAAAGTACTTTGAAATACAAAGTGAATAAATAAAAAAATATAACCTGCTTTATTTCTGTGATTTGATAAGGTTTTCCAGGGCACTTAAATGAGCCTCGAAAGCCTTTCTTCCCTTTGATGTCATTTCGTATTTGGTATTAGGTTTGCGTTTCACGAAGCTTTTCTGTACTGCAATAAAACTTTCTTTTTCCAAAGCCTTTAAATGGCTGGCCAGGTTCCCGTCTGTCACATCAAGATAATCTTTAAGCGCATTGAAATCCAGGGTCTCATTCACTGCGAGAACAGACATGATGCCTAGCCTCACTCTGCTTTCAAAGGCTTTGTGTAAATCAT
>DATHWA010000046.1:0-5615 GCA_035461025.1 Gillisia sp.
GCTCAGGTATACATTGATCCATTACAAGGTAAAAAATATGCAGCCAACAGTAGGTGGCCTTAAGGTAGTTTTAGGGAATTTCTTTGGAAGGATCTAATTTTCTTTGACCTCAACAATCTCTGAATGAGCCATAAAGGAATCCTGAAATCTTTCTATTTTGGCGTTCATAGCCGAAGAAAAGATAAGATACTGGCATTTTGAAATATGCTCAGGGATACGAACCAGGTCATTGTAATATTTATTTCCGGAAAGGAACTCGGCATCATCAACGGCAAACAATTTTAACTGAGTCACATTGATCCCGGTAGCTTTAAAAAGTCGGAAAATTTTGTTGGGAGTGGAAATTACGATGTCCACCCCTTCATAGATCTCTCCCTTTTGAGTATCCAGGTCCGGTTGATCATAGGCGGAAAAAATTCTTAAGTCAGTATTTTTCAGATATCTTCTAAATTCTTCTTCCAGTTCCAGGGCTGCCTCCTTATCCTTAACAATGATCAAAGCCCGGGGAGCGTCTTCAAAAGCTTCGGCCTTAAGTATATGAATAGTGCTTATAATAAGTGCTGTGGTTTTCCCGGCTCCTTCAGGTGCAATTCCGTAAATATTTGCTCCGCTCTTTATACGTGGCAAAACCAATTTCTGAAAAGTGGTTGGCGACTCCATCTCAAGGTATTCAAGAGTATCTTTAAGTAAGTGATGGAGTTTTTTGAAAGACATGATAATTTATTTAAAGAGGTTTTATTTTGCTGAAAGTATCTTGTATGCCGAAAATTTTCAGAAGTCAAAGGTACTACCGCTTTTCGAGATTTAGGGGAGATGAAATAAATCTTTTTATAACCGACAACAAACGCTTACAAACGAAAGTAAACGAAAACAAGCTTTTACTAACCGAATAAGGCCTTAACCCGGTGCTAAGTTTGTCCTGTTGAAATGAACGAATGATTTTCAGCTAAACAAAATTCTATAGTTATGAGCACTTTAAGAAACAAAGTTCAGTTAATTGGCCACGTAGGTAACGCACCGGAGATCGTAAATCTTGAATCTGGTAAAAAGCTGGCCAAATTCTCTCTTGCAACAAACGATTCTTACAAAAATTCGAAAGGCGAAAAGATCACAGATACCCAATGGCATAATATTGTTGTTTGGGGTAAACTCGCCGACCTTGTTGAAAGTTATGTTCCAAAAGGAAAAGAAGTAGGCATAGAAGGAAAACTCACCAGCCGCAGTTATGAAGATAAGGAAGGAGTGAAAAGATATGTTACAGAAATAGTTTGCAATGAATTACTGCTTATGAAATAACAGTTTTTTCCTTCTGAACCTTTTACAAATGAAAAAACCTTCAGGATTTGGTTCCGGAAGGTTTTTTTATTTTTCAGAAATAATAATAAGCCTATTTTAAAGCTTCAATCGCATTGGCCAGGTATGCAAAAGGAGCGTTCCAGTTAATTGCGATCTCGTTGCTGGCATAGCTGCAGCGGTCGTCTATATATGAGGTCGCGGGGTATTGATGAGCTTCAGTATATTTTTCACCACAACTGGCTTTATCCTGCTGTCCCGGATTTGGGCCTCCTGCGAGAAGTCCGGGTACAGGATCATCAATGCCATCGGCTTCAGAAGGGCGGTGATGCGGGTCACGGGTGGCTTTTTCTCCAAATCCTGTTAGAAAAGAAAATCCGGTTGCATTCCTCCCTAAAAGGTAATCCAGATTCTGAATTGCGGCATCCAGATACTTTTTTTCGCCTGAAATTTTATAAGCATTGATAAGCAATATTCCCTGGTTTGCAGCTTCAGAGTTGCTCCCCCACGCAAAGTTTGATTCCTTCACCCCCATTGGCACCCCGTAAGCAGAACTTTTTGAATATTCCACCAGCTCATTTGCCATTTCAATAATTTTTTCCAGTATTGCCTTAACAGAAACCAGCTCATTATCCTTATAATTCTCCCTGTTTCTCGCTAGCGAATAAAGCGCCAAAGTATTTACATTTGGCCAGGAAGGAATGCGAAATTCTTTTCCTGCTCCAGATAAGGATTGTTCAATCTTTGCCTCCTTATAATACTGCTCCTCCCCCGTGGTAATAAACAATTCTGTAGCAGCCCACTGGAATTCATCTTCAAAATCCTGATCGCCATATGCGCCGGTATTAATGGCCGGATCTTTTAATTGCTCCTGATTGTAAACAACATCCGGATTTTCCTTTGCCCAGTCGTATGCCTTTCTACTCATCACCAATAAAGAATCTGCAAGACCGGGAAGTTCGGTTTTATACTTACGGAAGATCCTTGCCCCCTGTGCAGTTACTGCTGCAAAATCTAAAGTTGCAGCAGTACCTTTTTGCACTACCCATCGCTGGTAAGTGGCGTCTTTGGGCATCACTGAACCCTGAAAGTTATCACTGGTAAGCTTATGATAAACGCCGCCATCCTCATCCTGCATGGTCATCATCCACCTCAGGTTATAAAGGGTTTCATCCAAAAGGTCCGGAACACTATTATTACTTTCAGGAATATTGAGATCCAGCGTAGCCATATATTCCGGAAAATCCTCATAAAGGGATAAAAGGGTGGCAGTGGTAATTCCGCTATTTACTATATACTTTCCATAATCGCCCGCATCATACCATCCCCCGGGACTGGAAATGGTTGAACCTACAGATCTGGTTACAGTGGCTGCAGAATTATGGATCAACACCTCAACATCCGGATGCCCGGCTTCCCTGGCCCATTTTCCTGCAAATTCTTCCGGCAGGGCAGTAGAAACTCTTTGAAAATAAAATGCTTTAATACTGGCTTTTGCTGGATCAAAGTGAACTTTTTCTCTAACTTCAAAAGAATAGCTGCTTCCCAATCCCGGAACGGTTATAAAATATTTTCCCGGAGTTTCCAGCGAAGAAAAGTCCGCCTGCATAACAGTTTCGTTGCTATGCGGCCAAAACTTTGCCTCGCTTAATTTTCCGTTATAGACTTCTGCCTTATCATCTGCTTTTAATACCTTAAAGGTGCTGTTCCTTATACCCTGAACTACCGCTATTTTTGGACCTTCAGGATAAAACCCAACCTGATTTAGTTTAATTTTTTCTGATGGTATTTCTGCCTCAGGACTTTGACCAAATGTGGTGAAACTAATGAGCAGTAGTAAGAGGCTGTAGTATTCAGCAAATGAAATTTTCATAGTTTAAGATGTTTCGCAGGTTATAAGGTTTATAAAAATTTAAATTAAGTGCTCCAAAGGGAAACTACACTAATTTTTCTTTTAGTAGTTGAAACCTTGGATTGGTCATCCGGTGTTTCAACTACTTGTTTATTTCAGTTTTAAAAAAAATTAATTTTTCAGATCAGGGGAATTTTGACCGGTTACTGCAGGAGTAAGAGGATTCCCATCTGGATCTATTTCTACAATGGAGTCAAATCCCAGCTCATCGAGGCGGGTTGCAATTTTTGCCCTGTCCCCAACTACAAACCAATTTACCTCTTCCGGTTTAACTACCATCTTACTTACCTTATGAAGATCTCCAAGCTGCAGATTTCTTACGTTGGCGTCGTAGTTTTGATAATAATCATCACCTAAATTGTATTTCACTAAATTGTAAAGAGAACTGTTTACTGAAGCATTTGTCTCCCATTGGCCCGGTAGTGCCAAAACTTTATTGGTTTTAACCTTATCCAATTCCTCCTGGGTCGCCGGCCTGGAAGTGATAAATTCTTCAATTTCTTTTTTTAATTCCACTATAGACTCAGCTGTTTTATCAGTTTGTACAGGTGCGTATACTAAAAATGGCCTTTCTTGTTGCGCATCCATTACAAATCCTCCCGCGCCATATGCCCAATTTTTGTCTTCTCTTAGATTCATATTAATCCGTGAAGTAAATTCTCCTCCAAGAATGTTCACCATTTGTTCTACCGCGACTTCATTTAGATCTCCATATTTTTCTGTTAGATGACCAGCAATAATTACGGTTTGTTCAGACTCCGGCCGGTTGATCAAATAAAGAGTGTTACTCGAAGCTTGTTTAGGCTGGTTGAAAGAAATTTCAGGAATCTCACCTTGCTTCCAGTTTTTTAATGAACTCTCAAGCCTGGATTTTAACTCCTGCATAGTTACATCCCCTGTAATTACCAGTGTAGCATTATTCGGTTTTATCCAGGTATTGTAAAAATCAACCACATCATCTCTCGTTATATTTTCTACAGTATTTTCATAACCGGTACCGGTTAGAGGATTAGCATAAGGATGATCTTCTCCATAGAGATATTTATTCATTGCTCTTAATGCCATAGTAAAGGGTTGTGATTTCTCCCGCTTAATAGCATTGATTTGCTCTGTTTTCAATCGTTGAAATTCCTTTTCATCAAATGACGGATTAAGAACCACCTCTGCAAATAAATCAAGGCTTTCATTTAATGTGGGTTTAAGAGTATTCATATAAACACCGGACATATCAGGATCTGATCCTGTATAGAGGCTGGCACCTAATAGTTGCAGTTTTTCACTTATTTCTAAAGCATCCATATTTGCGGTTCCCTCATCCATTAAGTTCATCGCCAGAGCTGCCGTTCCGGGATTGGTCAAATGATCTGTTTTAAAACCGGCATTAAACATAAGGGTCATTGCAATTGTGGGAACTCCTTCCCTTCTTGCAAGTAAGATCTCCATTCCGTTAGACAGTTTCGCACGTTCTACCTCGGGAAACTTACTACTCTTTGCGACTCCTAATTCAGGCAAACTCGAGCGATCTACAGTTGAAGGCGTAACGGTATATTCGGGAAAAGGATTTGCTATTAGAGTATGTTTTCCCTTAGTGAGCCACTCCTGAGCTGTTTCTTTAAGATCAACTGCGGTTGCATCTTCAGCATATTTTAAAACGGTTTTATAGTACGAGGCATCTCCAAAATAGGTTTCATTGGAGGCCAAAATATCGCTTACTCCTCCAAAACCTCCAATCCTTTCCATACCCTTAATAAAATTCGCAAAATACTCTGCTTTTACCCGCTTAAGCTCAGCCTCTGTAGGACCGTTCTCAATTAAATTCTTTATTTCAGCTAAAATTGTATTTTTCACCTGCTCTACATCCTCCCCGGGCCTCACGTTGGCGGAAACAATAAATCTACTGGCTATTTCTGCAGAAGCCTGGTATGCATTTACATTACTTACAATTTGATCTTCGTAGACGAGTTTTTTATATAACCGGGAATTCTTCCCGCTACTTAAAATAGCTGCTATGAGATCAAAATGAATATCCTGCCTGTCACCAAACTGAGGAGTGTTCCAGGCAAAGAGAACCCTGCTTTCCGGCACCCGGTCTTCATACACCTGGTACGTGTCCCTGCCTTTTTCCGGAATATTTATTTCCTGTCTTTCTATGGTGGGGCCGGAAGGAATATGTCCAAAATATTTTAGCACTTTATCATAAGCCTCCTGTGGTTTTATATCACCGGCTACCGCAATTACAGCATTCGCAGCACCATAATAGGATTTAAACCATTCCTGTACATCTTCCAGAGTTGCGGCATTTAGATCTTCCATCTCCCCTATTACAGTCCAGGAATAGGGATGACCTTTTGGATAAAGGGCGCGGGTGAGATAATTCCATTGCTGACCATATGGCTGGTTCTCTCCCTGT
>DATHWA010000047.1:0-8345 GCA_035461025.1 Gillisia sp.
TAACTTCTTATTGTTTCCAAAAGGAGGAATTTTTTTGCGCTTTAAAATAATATAGCTCGCCACAAAACTGAATAAAGACCTAAACAAAATGATCTCAATGGCAGGCAGGTGAGAGATATACTTCACCGAAACATTCATTATAGAAAAAAACACTCCTGCCAAAAGCATGTGTTTTATACTGGCATTGTCCAAAGTTTATTTTTGTATAATTGCAAATTGATTGAGGTGGATTTTTTTTGTACAAAGTACCAGGTACCAAGTAAACATCCTTCACCTTTTACTTCTTACTTTTCACATCTTACAATTTCGTTGTCACGTCCTAATTTTCCTTGAAACATTTTCTTTCTTATCAAAGCTTTAATATTCCGTACCTACGGCACGCCGAAAATCTTATTTTTAATTTTCAACCAACATTCCGTACCAAAGGCACGGTCAAATTTTTCCTTCTTCTATCTTCAGATTTCGGTCATTTTCATTCATTATTCGAAATTCATCATTCATCATTCATAATTCGATATTAAATTTTACCTTAAAAAGAAGTCCGAATGTCGAACGCCGAATGATGAAGAAAGTGTCCTTACTTCTTACTTCTTACTTTTTACCTTTTACCTAATTACTAACTATAACCCCATCCTGCATCGTCAGCATCCTATCCGCCATCTGCGCCAGTTCCTGATTATGGGTGACGATGACAAAGGATTGGCCAAATTCATCACGGAGTTTAAAGAAGAGTTCATGAAGGGACTGGGCACTCGCAGAATCAAGGTTTCCGCTGGGTTCATCGGCAAATATGATTTTAGGACTATTGATCAAAGCCCTCGCTACCGCAACCCGCTGCTGCTCCCCACCTGATAGTTCAGATGGTTTGTGTTCCAATCTGCCTTCAATTCCAAGGAGAGTAGCTAATTCTTTTACGCGCTTTTTAAGATCTTTTTCGGGTTTACCGGCTATGAGACCTGGGATCATAATGTTTTCTTCCGCAGTAAATTCCGGTAGGAGGTTGTGAAACTGGAATATAAATCCAATTTCGATGTTTCTAAAATCGGCAAGTTTATCTCCGCTCATTTGAGAGAGTATATGCTCCCCCACTGCAATGGTCCCTTTATCAGCCTGATCCAAAGTTCCCATAATATGGAGCAGCGTGCTCTTTCCTGCTCCAGAAGCACCGACTATTGATACTATCTCACCAGGCAGGATGGTAACATCCACACCCTTAAGCACATGTAAATCTCCGTAATATTTATGTATTCCTTTTGCCTCCAGCATAACATTATTTTGGTCACGCCAAATTTAAAACTATTTGACGGAATAACTTAAAAATGTAAGGGAATTGGTAAAAAGACCACTCCATTCCTTGAAATATCCGCCATGAAAGATTAACTTCGTGGAAAAAATTTCACTAGGATGAACATACACGAATATCAAGCTAAAGAAGTTTTAAAGAGTTTTGGTGTCAAAATCCAGGAAGGTATCGTAGCCGATACGCCGGAGGCGGCTCTTGAAGCAGCAAAAAAACTAAATGCAGAAACAGGAACCTCCTGGTATGTACTGAAAGCTCAGATCCATGCAGGCGGACGTGGTAAAGGTAAAGTTAAAGAAACAGACTCAAACGGAGTGGTTTTGGCCAAAAGTTTGGAAGACGTTCCTGAAAAAGCCAAAAACATCCTAGGCGGGACCTTGGTAACGATACAGACCGGTCCTGAAGGAAAGAAAGTAAATAAGATTTTGGTAGCGCAGGATGTATACTACCCGGGCAATTCGGAGCCAAAGGAGTATTACCTTTCTATTTTGTTGGACAGAGCTACAGGCAGCAATGTGATCATGGCCTCTACTGAAGGTGGGGTGGACATCGAACACGTAGCTGAACATACACCAGAGAAAATCATCAAAGAGTGGATCGACCCAAGAATCGGTCTTCAGGGTTTCCAGGCTAGAAAAGTAGCTTTCAAATTAGGACTTGAGGGCAATGCTCATAAAGAAATGGTGAAATTCATCACTGCTCTTTACAAAGCTTATGATGCGACAGACTCTTCCCAATTTGAAATCAATCCGGTATTGAAGACATCAGATGACCAGATATTGGCAGTAGATGCGAAGGTAAATCTTGATGACAGTGCACTATATAGACAAAAGAACCTTGCTGATCTTAGAGATCTAGATGAGGAGGATCCATTGGAAGTAGAAGCAGGCAAATCAGGTCTTAACTATGTAAAGCTCGACGGAAACGTAGGCTGCATGGTGAACGGTGCCGGACTTGCGATGGCCACTATGGACATGATCAAGCTGGTAGGCGGGGAGCCGGCCAACTTCCTGGATGTGGGTGGCGGAGCCAATGCCCAGACAGTGGAGGCAGGCTTCAGAATCATCCTCCAGGATCCAAATGTAAAAGCTATCCTCATCAACGTATTTGGTGGTATCGTAAGATGCGACAGAATTGCAAGCGGTGTGGTAGAAGCATACAAGTCAATCGGGGACATCAATGTACCTATTATCGTAAGACTACAGGGTACCAATGCAGAAGAAGGAGCTAAAATCATAGACGAGTCTGGACTTAAAGTTCAGTCGGCTATTACGTTAAAAGAAGCTGCAGAAAAAGTGCAGGCAGTCTTAGAACAAGCATAAAATATACTTATATTTGCAGCCGGTTTAAGGTATATCCTGACCGGCTGTATCATGTACCCGTAGTTCAACTGGATAGAATATCAGATTTCGGCTCTGAGGGTTGAGGGTTCGAATCCTTCCGGGTACACCAAAGCGTCCAAAGTCTTATTATGAGGCTTTGGACTTTTTATTTTAGAGGCTAAACCGTTGTTAATCAGATAGATTAGATTGAGCACTTCATTTACTCTGGGAGTTCGAAACGTATTTCCCAAAAAAGCGATATTTTCAGGATATATCGAACTAACCAATTTTCTTCTTTGATCTGTCTCTGCATTTTCAAGTATCAAATCTAGCCTAGAGGCATGATCAAGGGCCTTTTCCAGTACTTTAGTTATACCATTATCTTGGTGAGGTTCGAAATTTGTCCTTTGGGCCTCAAGGGCAGTTATTTTGTTTTCACAGATAGTTTTTAATTCTTTATATTCTAAATCATCTATTTTTTCAGTCAACAGTAAATCCCTCGCTTTACTAAGTTTTTGATGTTCCTTATCAATTTGGTTTATAATATCCTTTTTAAAAGCCTTACTGGATTTATTAGCAGAATTTAGAACATCATCAAGGATTAAATTATAAATTTCTTTTACACCAGGTTTTGGAATAAACTTTCTTAATTCCTTTGAAAAACATTTATTGACATCATCGGCCCTGAACCTTACACCACATTTGGAATTACAATGATAGTAATGATAATATTTGGTTTTTCCTTTGGAAGCACTGGCAGTAAGGTTTCCACCGCATTTGGGACAAGATAAAAAACCTCTTAAGTATATTTCATCCTTACACACTATATGGGTCCTTCTCTTCCTTTTTCTAAGATCGAGTAAGTCCTGAACTTGATTAAAAAGTTCTTCAGATAAAATTGGATCATGCTGGCCCTGTACATAATATTCTGATTCATCCTTATAGGCAGGAACCAAAATTTTACCTATATAAAATTTATTCCTTACTAGGTTTCGAAACATAGTCCTTTTGAAATAATTCCCTCTCTGCCGTACCATTAACAAAACCTGATCAGTACTATAAGTACCTTCCGACATCATTTCATATATCATTTGAACAACCTTAGCCTCTTGTTCATTAATAATAATTCTTGCTCGTCCGTTCTCAGTTAAATTTTTATAACCATAAGGTGCTTTCCACATCCATCTACCCTCTTTTAGACCCCTACGCATTCCCTGTATAACGTTGAGAGCTCTGCGATCATTTTCAACTTCAGGAGCAGCTAAGTAAAACGCCAGCATCATTTTATTTTCAGGAACTGACAGATCAAGGGGTTGATCAATGGCTTGAGGTTCTACTCCCAAGTCCCTTAACTGGTTGATCATCATATAAGCGTCACCGGCATTCCTACTGAACCTGTCCCACTTCGTAAACAATACCAGATCAGATTTGGAAGGTCCTTTAGCATTACATAATGTATTTAGAATTTTTGCCCATTCAGGTCTAAAAAATGTTTTAGCAGAAAAATCTTCAAAAATTATTTCGTTTACTATAATTTCGTTGCTGTTACAATATTTAAGCAGCATTTCTTCCTGATTCCTTTGGGAATATCCCTTGTCTGCCTGCTCATCGGTACTGACCCTTATATATAATAATGCTCTTTTCATTAATTGAAGTTTTAAGATGATTCTTTATGTTCTCTGCTCTCTAGTTCTCTCTCGATTAAAATTTCAGCAAGGCAATAAATAAAATCCGTCACTTTTACAGCCTGTTCTAAAGTTATTTCAGTTCCCTCTTTTTTTAAGACAGATCTTACCTGGTCAGGCTTTACTTTTCTTTTGAATGCATATCGTTTATTCATAATCCCAATTAGTAAATTGGAATTCGATTTTATTCACCAGTAAAACCCATGTGGGTATTAAAAATAAACAAAATAGCTCAATAATTATCTATAATTCAATAGTTTATTACTTTTGCATGATTGATTTTAGAATGTAATTCACTCTTATCTAATAATTACAGCTACTCCCCCTTATAAATCTTAACATGATTTAAGTGGTAACTTTAAACTTTTATCTCTTAATTTACCCCTGCTATTTTATGAGGAATAGTTAGTACGGGCTTATTTTAAAATGGGTCCCAAATATTTTTGGGACCTATTTTTTTCACCCAATAAAACATTTTTTAGTTATAGGTTTGCCATATTCATCATCAGTTTAATGACCAAAAAAGGGGTTATAAAAACCCCTCATCTGCAAATGAAAAGTAGCCCTCTTCGGTCAATATGATATGGTCTAGTAAAGCTATATCCAAAAATCTGCAACCTTCTTTCACTCTGTTGGTCAGTTTAATATCCTGTTCAGAACATTTAGGGTTACCAGATGGGTGGTTATGGGCCAGTATTACCGCTGCCGCATTTGCTTTTATTGCTGTTGCCAATATAAGTTTGGGATCCGCTGTTACACTGGTAGTTCCTCCGGTTCCTATCTGACATATTCCAATAACCCGGTTGGCTCTATTGAGCAACATGATTTTAAATTCTTCTATAAAACCAATATTATCAAGATCCCAATTTTCCAAGAATATATCCCTAACATCTAAGGATCCAGTGACTTTGGGTCTCATAGAAGGTTTTACTTTGGCGCTGTAACTTAATTTAATTTCGGCTACCATGCTTTTGCTGAATTTTCTGTTTACCGTTTCCATAACATTTTTCGATTAAGTGAAAATTTAATTATGGTGCCTTACCAGGCTTTTGGCAATCAAGGCAATGAGGAAAAGGAATAAATGAGGGCCTTGCGGGGAGGATGTGTTTATGCCGGAAGCTCATTGCCGCTACAGCAGCCAAAAGCCTAACTTTGTACTATAATTGGGATTTCATTATATATTAAATTCCATAAAAAACTATGAGCAATACTCATATTACACCAATTGGAAATACCAATGAAGGTTTAAAAAATTTCGGTAATTTACCCATACATTAAGAAAAAATGGGAGCTCCCGATGCCCCCTTTTATAAAGGTAATTTTCTACCTACGCTTTAGACCTTCATCATCAAAACCAATGTATTGATGGTCAGTGAAAATTGTAGGGACCTTGATGGGAATTAGTAAGTGTTTACCTGCTTCCTTTGGCTAGCAAGTTATCTTCTTATGCCAGAGTGATGGCCTAGCCTATAGTGACCTACCGGCTTGGTTATGGAATAAGTTTGAAACAATGGCCAGATATTCTATGGCTTTCTGAAAGATCACCTTAGGTACGTCTACTGTACCAGCCGTACCTGCACTGCACATCTTATGAATTTTAAATAATCGGTTGTTTATATTGATTAAGATGAAATAAAAATGTTTAACAGTTTCTTCATATAGATTAGGTTTAATGTATCCAAATCCATCTGCAGATTATGTGATACAGAATCTCTTTTCAGGTTGCTCAATCATCCTTCTCTTAAAAAGGCAGTGACCATGACAATAGCTTCGGTAATAACAAGATTGGAATGACTGATAATTTTTCCCAAGTCTTTATTTCTTCCGCTTCTAATTAAATCCATTATTTTTAATGTTTGCAGAACCTTCAGGAGGATAAGCAATAGTATCTTTTAAATTATGTATTTTATTTTGGTCAAACTTCGGGATCTGTAAATCCTTCTCTTCTTTCCATTTTTTCACAGTATCATGGGCTGCCTTCGTCTTTTCTTCTGAAACACCTGAATCTTTAGAAAAATAAATAGTCTGTGAAGGAAAGGCAAAGCCTGAACCGCTTTCTTCTACCACATCCATCATCCTTAACAGCAAATCTTCCTGTACTTCCAGAAACTCATCAAAATCTATAGCATTTACATATGCAAAAACTTCAAAATCCAAGGAAGTTGCTCCCAGACTGGTAAACCTTATCCTGGCGGGCTGAGGACTTACTTTTGGATGGGCATACAAAATTGACCGTAGCTCCACAAGTAAGTACCTTATTTGGTCAGGTGTCGTTTCATACCGAAGATTTAAAACCGGGTTAAACCAAAAACGGTCTCTATGGGCGAAGTTTTCAATTTTTTGGGATGCAAATTCTCCATTAGGTATAGTCACTATCGTTCGGCCAAGAGTTCTTAAGCGTGTAGATCTCATCCCGATCCTCTCCACAGTTCCTACTATATCTCCTATTTTACAAAAATCTCCAACTCTTACCGGTTGATCCGCAACAAGTGTGATACTGCCGACAAGGTTTTCCAGCGTTTTCTGAGCTCCCAGTGCCAAAGCCAAACCCCCTATACCCAGAGCAGCTAGACCGGCTGTCACATTGATTCCCAATAAACCTAAAAACGCAATTACCCCTATTATAACAATCGTAATACTTAAAGCTCTCTGTACAAAACTTACGATAGATAACCCGGACACATTGCCCTGCTTTATCATTTGTTTTTTACTGAATTCACCAATAAATTTAACCAAACGCCAAAGAAGTACCACTATAGCTACAATGGCCAAAATAGCGGATAAAACATTAAACCTTTGCCTTAAAATTATAGAAATGCCAACTTGCTGGGAAAGAAATATGAATATCCAACCCGCAAAAAAAAGTAATATGGGTAAATTCAAAGCATAAATAATTCCGGCGATAGGATCTTTACCTGCTTTTGGCCAAATTTTGGGAATTATATAGTGAATAACCCACAGTAGACTCCACGTAAACATATAAGCGAAAACAGCCAGAACAATTAATGCTAGCCACTGCCCTATGGGTGCTCCCCATAAAAGGTTGTCTGTTAAAAAATTGGGCAAAACCTGTTCAATAATTACAGGTTCACTTGTAGTGGCTCCGGCTATCAATTCAACAGTTTCCGCTGAAAACACCCATATTGGAGTTCCTTCCTCAGTTACTATGGATTCTACTAATACAGGAACTTTTTCTCCTTCGACAGTTACCGTACCTACTCTTTCCCTATTAGTTGATAAAACATCCGTCTCAACAGTCCCTCTTTCATTACTTATCCGTGCATATGGTATCAGATATCCCTGATCCAATAATTCTTGAAGAATTAGAGCGATATTATCCCCCTCCTGGGTATTTTGAAGGCCGGGATCCAAATTTAAATATTGACTGGCTAGATTATAATCATTATCGGCTACAGCCGAAATAAAACCACGGACCGTGCCACGGGGAGTATCACGCCCATAAGGATCCTCTCGATAAGTCGGTTCTTCGGTTTCAGTTTGAGTATCAGGAATCAATTGAGCCGAGGCCGGAGAAATTTTGAGAGTAGATAATATTAGCGTAAGACAAATAAGTAGGCAAATATAATAAAAGGGGAATTTGGTACTCATAATATTTAAAGTGAATTATTTACATTTTTCTATCTACTCAGCATACTATTTCCTAAGTATATTTTATATGACTTTCAGACTGATTTAGATTAAGAGCTTAATTTGGCTAATAGAAATACTTAAGGATGAAACAAAGAAGAATTTATATCTCTCAAATTTTATTCCGAATTGGCAGGATATTAATATAAGTAAATATAAATCGAGAAATACAATTTGCTTTATATTGAAGGGATATCAATAACAGTATGAAAGCAAGTTTTTAGAATTTGTTTTTCTTTTATTGCGATAAAGAGCACTGTCTGACTTTCACAAACTCTCATAAAAAATAAAAAAAAGTACCGAATCGGTTATTCTTACTATTTAGGATACTTTTTTGTTTTAACCAATCCTTAGAGGTCCATTGACCATCGCTGCCGCATTTCCTTTTAT
>DATHWA010000048.1:0-4017 GCA_035461025.1 Gillisia sp.
GGGTAAATAATTGTGATAAGATGCTCCAACCATTTCAGCCACTCTCCTAAATGCTCTTTGAGCATAATAAGTACCTTGCTCTGTATCAATATCTATAATTACAGGCTCTCCTTTTCGACGAGAAATAAAGTTTGGGAAATAATCAACTGCGGTCCCTCCAATGTAGGCCGCTATAAGCGCTGATTTAAAAAAGGTTTTTTTGGACTTACTGGCAGCTACAATTGCGCTAAATTCTCCGTAGGAAAAGGTGTTATTAAGATACTGTTGGCCTTTGTAATCATGATAACCTATTCCCATTGCTGTTGGGGGCGGTTTCAATTCCTGATCCAGATGCACAAAGCATTTGTCATGGATTTCATCATACAAAAATTCACCTCCATCCTGTGAATTATTTAATTTGATATTAGGTATAAGGCTCATATCTATAAATTTTCTTGTATATCCCGGCCATAAAGACTACTGTTTTTATCGTGGTAGGCTGTGAGATATGCGTTAAAGTGGGTTAAAAAATGCTTTGGATTACTTTGCATTGTGGTATTACCATTGGGCATTTTCTTTTGCTTAAATAAGCCAATTAAACCTTGACATACCTGTTCCCGGTTCGCATAGGTCATTAGTTCTTTAAAGTTAGACTCATCTTCTCTGTTTAATCCAAGTAGATGGGATGGTTTTTTTAGATGTTTAGTTCTAAATGCATTCCAGTCTTTCACAAATTGGTCTTTAGTATAAGTAGTATTATTTATAATAGCATTATTGGGTGCAGTTTCTGTACTACCCTGAACTACTACTTCTGTACTACCCCTATCCAGTTTTTGGACAGGTGGTATATTTTCTGCACTACCTGTATTAGGGAATTTTACTGAATACTTATTATAGGTTACACTGTTAATAGTCACCTGTTCTTTTATCAATAACTTTTGATTAGTAAGGTCTTTAAGGACCTTGATTGCTGTACTTCGGGAACAGTTCAACCATCTACTCACATAGTTTATACTTCCGGTAAATTGGGAATTTCCATCCTGGCTAAACCCATAGATTAATGCATACGCAAAAAGGTTATTGCCTTTAAGACCTAAATCAGATACCATCCAGCCTTGTATTTGTACATAATTAGAAGATTTCATTTTTCGGTATTATAGGAGTTAAAAAAGGGAAAACACTGCGATAAACTATAATTTTGGAAACACTGTCATAAAAAGCTTTTGTACCATCACTTTTTTGAGGTGCATTGACTACTGGTAAATACCTTTCCTGATTTTGAGTTAATAAGGCCTTTAGATCACCTTTGGTTGCAGGCTTATTATCTTCCTTAATAAATACAGATTTAGCCAGGTCTGTGGCTACGTATGCTATTGCAGCATTACCTATTCCCCCAAGACTAATTCCGGGCTGAACGAGGTTTTCCTTTTGAGGAACTGAAAGCCCTTTTTCTGAGGGTGGTGCGGTTTTCTTTATCCTTTCATTATAAGCATTAACCCTACAGCTAGTACGACAGTATTTTTGAACCCGTCTCCTGCCTGGGACATACTCCTTGCCACAATAATGGCAGATATATTGATATTTTTCCATAATTAGCGTAAAAATGACGTTAGGCTTACGCTTAATCAGGCAGTACCGGAATTGTTACAAATACCGATATAACCCAAAGCGAAACGCCCTGGGTTATTAATTCCTTTTATATTTTATGGATTTGATCTCAGAAAGAGATTTCTGAAATTCCTCTTCCTCAATGAAGATTCTTCGGCCAATACGTTGGGCTTTTACCTTTCCGTCGGTGATCCAATTGCGCACAGTGAGTTCAGCAACTCCACAATGATCTGCTAATTCCTTAACGGATCGTTTTTTCACCTTTGGGCTTTTGCTTTCGATTTGAGCCAATCTTTCCTCAAGACGTTCGAAGGCATTAAAAAATTCTTGTCTCGAAAGACGATCTAAATAAATTGCTTTTTCCATTACTTATTTGTTTAATTGAATGGTAAAATTCTACAAATAAGCTATGGAAAGTGGGTATAGGTATACCCGGGTAGGGTACCTGACTTTAAATTAAGATATGTTTAGTGATATCCTGAAATAAGGGTAAGGCTGCTGGATAGTTGTTTTTAATAAGATCTCTAACTTTTTTGGCGTCATCTTCGCTATAACCTCTTTTACCACCTCGCATTATTACATTATATTTCTTCTTAAGGTTGTCCTTTGAGAAACCATAGTGTAAACCTAAAGTTTCAAGGGCTTTTTCTTTACCACCATCAGGAAAAGGAGGCTCTAGTTTTGCCTCCTGAAGAATATAATGGTATAGCATCGCTTGAGCAGCTGAGAGTTCCGTACCAATTTTAGTTAAAGGTGTATCTGATTTTTTCTTTAAAAATTTTAAAATCTTTTTAAAACTTATATTAAGATTGCCGGCGACTTCTTTATTTGTTCCACCTTCTTTAGTCCTTACTTTTTTATCTACTTCCCAGACAAAGTTTTCACCCGTCAACATAGCCGCTGTATCCCACCCTACTCCATCTGCTAGAAAGCCATGCTCGATCTTAGTATTTTCCAGGCACCTCTGATACCATTCTGTTTGTATTGCAATAAATTCTTCTTCATCATTATCAATATATGCATCCACAAATTCCTTCTTCATTCTTTCAAAGTTTGACTTAAAATCGGCAAGGGTAAAAAATGTTTCTGTATTCATCTATTGGGCTTTCTTGACAGTTAGGAAGTTTATTTTAAAAGTTTCAGCAATGGCTTCTTTCTTCGAATCATCATCAACCTGGTAATACTGGTTTAAGGTTTTTAAATCTCTGTGTCCGGTAATTTTAGAAATAAGCTTATCGCTCTTACCATCTCGTTTAAGCATAGTTATGAAGGTTCGCCTTGCCGTATGAGTGCTAACCATATCCTTAAACAAAACGGGAATTCTTTGCACCTCTTTACCTCGAATAACAACCTTTTCCACATAATGTTTAAAACCTGCTGCATCAATCACCTCTTTTATGTAAAGGTTGTGTTTCTGATTAGCAATAAGTGGTAATTTATAGTCATACTTTTTAAGTAAGTAAATTGCTAAATCATTTAATGGAATGGTCCTAACTTCTTTTTCTGCTCCTTTTTCCTCTTTTAAATGTAGAACATCATTAATAACACTATTCTTCGAAACAAAACTTAATTCACCAAACCTTAATCCCGTCACACAGGCAAAAACAAAAACATCCCTCACCCTCTCCAGCCGATCATTTTCAAAATCTTTTTGCATTAACTGTTCAAGATCTGCTTTTTGTAATGCTACCTGGGGGATAATAACCTTGGGAACCTTTTGCATTTCTTTAAATTCCTGATTGTAGGTGTAACCATTTTTAAAAGCCCATAGCATAAAAGTTTTAAAAAGGCCAAGGTTGCGGGAATAAGTATTATTTACATGTTTTTTTGTCCCCATGCAGTAATCGGTAAATTCCGCATGGAACCTGCTATTAATTGCATTAAAGTTTAGGTTGAACTTTCTATCCTTCTCAAACGCCTCTAAGATTTTCTTGATATTTTTATATCTTCTTACTGTAGAAGGCTTCCATTCCTGATTCTTTGTCTTTTGGGCTGTAAACTCATCATACGCGTCATAAAAGATATTCTTCCCTCCAGGTGTCTTTTTAAATTTATCATCAAACTCTTTTTTCAAAAGTCTTGAAGTGAAATTTACCTGCATGGTTGTGCACCGATCTCGAACTTCACTAAAGAGGTCGGAATAACGATTTAACTGCACCTGAATCACTCCTCGATTGGAAGCTTTACTTTTACCCTTTGACATAGGAATTCTACTCTTCTGGTCCCAATGAGCTGGTAAAATTGTTTCACCTGTTGAATAGACAAACTTTTTACCCTCATCCTTAAAATAGCAGGAAAAGTAGATTAAAGATTCTTTCTGAGAGTTGGGTTCTTTGAGATAAAATGTACTAGTCATTTGATTACGTTTTATTGTTCAGGTGACAATATTAGGTGACAATATCGGTGACAATATTACATAATATTACTATT
>DATHWA010000049.1:0-2875 GCA_035461025.1 Gillisia sp.
ACAACATTCTTCGCAAGATCTACCATTTGATCAAGGGAATACTCCAGTTGTGGTGGATTTTCTGTTCCGAAGAATTCCAGACTACAGTTTTTATGAAAATCTGAAGAATCTGAATTTTCTAATTTCTTATAACAGTATAAACACTTACTCTGCATTTTCCTCGGATATGGGTTGAACACTTACTGCTCCTATGCAGTTTTTACAACAAGCCAGGAGTAAACCCATCTGGTCATTTCTACTTATTTTCCAGTTTTTGGAAGCTATGTCCAAAAGCCAGCCTTCAGGAATTAGGCCTTCAAAGAAAGGAAAAAGGCGCTGCTCCACGAAAGCCTCCTTTCTCACCGGCATGGTGAAAGTTAGAAATTGGTCAGGGTATTCTTCAACATAAGAACTGTCATACTGAAAAATATACTCCCCCTCATCTGTTTCCGTTAAGACTCCCGCCAAAAGATCCTGATAAAATATCTGTGCCTGTCTCATTTTATTTCGATGAAATTTCGTTCTCATTTACCGGTGCCAGAACATGGCCAAACATTTTGAGAACCTGATTTACCTTTTCAAGATTCAGATTTTCCTTACCCTGTTCTATTTTTCTAACCACAGTTAAAGCTACTCCTGCCCTTTCAGCGAACTCCTCCTGGGTAAGCTGATTCTCTTTCCTCTTTTCTTTTAGAAACATAGATAAATTTTTCATTATATGTTTTTAGATATAATTTTGTCAAATATAGTCTTTTTATATGTATATACATATATTTTATATAAAATACAAATTTTTATATGCAAAAACATATAGTTTCAATTTCTTTTGAACTAAGCTTAAAAACTGATACATTTTATGGGATTAGTGATACCAGGCATCCATTGTACGACTTTTAAATTCCTTCCCTTCTTAGTTTCGCTCCAGAAATCGAATAACAACAGCGCTTTCTACATTTTTTCAACTTAAAAACTTTTATAATGAACGAACTAAAAATCATGGAGCAACTGGATCGTATCGAGAAATTGGTAAGGACGGGAAAAACGGTGTTATCCTTAGAAGAAGCAAGTGAATACACCGGGATTTCCCGGAGCTATCTTTACAAACTGACTGCTCGGGGTGACATTCCGTTCTCCAAACCCAGGGGGAAAATGATTTATTTCTCACGGGAAAAGCTGGATCAATGGCTGCTATCCAATGGAAGCCCTTCGAAGAGTGAGCTAAAAGCCCAGGCTTTGGATTATACTTTCAGGAATAAGAAACGATTCTTATAAACTCCTCCCTTATGGCTACTCAAAATGAAAGGCTTTATGGAGTAAGGGAGCAGAAAAAGAAGACTGTTTATGACTTTATCCTGGAGTACACGATTGAGAAATATGATCTAAGGTATGATGAGTTAGGACACGACTTCCAGATTTCCTTTAAAGATATGAATCAATGGGAGTTGCTTGATATTAACTCGTTCCTAATTGAACTGGCTCAATCCAATATTGAGGTTACCCCTGCAAAACTGGAAATTTTCCTTAGATCTCATTTCATTGACAAATTTAATCCTATCGCTGAGTACTTTAGATCCCTTCCCGGATGGCAAGGGGAGGACCACATAAAGGAGCTAGTATCTTATCTGCCTCTTAAAGAACCCGTGCTTTTTCTTTATCACTTTAAAAAATGGCTTGTCCGGGCCGTTAAGTGCGGGATGGAGAAGGAATATTTCAACAAGCAGTGCCTGGTCCTGGTCCACCCACAGCAAAATTCGGGAAAGTCAACCTGGTGCAGGTTCCTCTGCCCTCCTACCCTTTCCAAATATTTTGCGGAGGATATGGCTACAGATAAGGATGCCAGAATTCAGCTGACGAGAAATTTTCTTATCAACCTCGATGAGTTATCTATCCTGGCTAAAAAAGAAATAAATGCACTTAAAGCGTATTTCTCAAAAACCATGATCAATGAGCGATTGCCTTATGACCGAAAAAACTCCACCCTCTACAGGACCTGTAGTTTTATTGGGTCCACTAACCGTGCAACTTTCCTGAATGATGAAACAGGATCTGTTCGTTGGCTGTGCTTTGAGCTGACGGGAAAGATAGATTTTGCTTACTCCAAAGAGGTCAATATAGATAAAGTTTGGACACAGGCTTATTACCTGGCATATATTGACCAAAATTTTTCACCGGAACTAAGCATTCAGGACATAATTGAAAATGAAGAAAGAAATAAATCCTACCGGGAAGCCAGTATGGAAGAAGAGCTGCTTTGTAAGTATTATGAGATAAGTGAAAATCCAGAGGATTTCCTTACAGCTTCAGATATAGTCACACAACTAAGCTGTATTAATTCCCGACTTAATATTTATAATATGGGAAGGGCTTTAAGAGCCAGGAATTTTCACAGAATAAAGGAACCTAAACGACAGGTTTATGGCTACCACGCCAAACCTTTGTTCGTGTCTACACCCTTAGAAATAAAATAATTAATAATCTATTTACCTAATTACCTTATCTCCTACAAGGCCTTGAGTTCGCTTGGGTTTTCAAAAGGTAAATTCAAAAAAACATCAATTACCTATTCTACCTTCTTAGGTAACTGGTAATTGCGAAAAAAGTAGTAATTGTTGTCAAATCCTTAGTGTTTACAAGGGCTAGGTAATTAGGTAGTTAAAAAACTAATAAGATGAGTTTGAGATATATATCGTGTGAAAGAGCCCGTAATATTTGCATCGTAAAAACGCTTGCAAAATTAGGGCACTTTCCCACTAGAAAATCGGAGAAAGAAGCCTGGTTTCTGAGTCCCCTGCGGTCAGAAACACAGGCATCTTTCAACATCTCTTTAATCAAGAACAAATGGTATGATTTCGGAACGGGAAAAGGGGGTAATGTAATAGACCTGGTAATGCAAATT
>DATHWA010000050.1:0-4172 GCA_035461025.1 Gillisia sp.
ATGTTTTAGTGTAGGGATCTTATCATCGGGTTCATCATCAATCAAAACCTCATCAATTATGTTTAAGAATCATTTTAAAATCGCCTGGAGGAATATGATGAGGCATAAAGGCTTCTCCTTCCTCAACATCGCCGGATTGGCACTTGGATTTACTGCCTGTTTCCTCATTGCACTTTTCATCTGGGATGAGCATCAATTTGACAAGTTTCTTCCGGAAGGGGAAAGGGTTTTCCGGGTTTATAATCATTTGTCAGACAGCAACAAGGATGAGATTAATGCTCCCACATTCCCTATGATCGCCACCACGTTAAAGCAGGATTTTCCTGAGGTGGAGCAAACCGCTAGAATACTGATGCTGCCCGAGGGAAAGGAACTCTTTGAAACCGAAGGCAAAAAAATGTATGTAGAAAGGGGGTTCTTTGTAGACTCTACTTTTTTTGAGGTTTTTCCTCTGGAACTGAAGTTTGGATCCCGGGCCGGGGCGTTGGATGAACCAACATCAATAGTAATTTCTGAAGAAATGGCTGAACAGTTCTTTGGAAATGAAAATCCAGTAGGAAAGGAGCTCATAATGAATCAAACTCCCTTAACTGTAAAAGCCGTTATAAAAAAGAATCCGAAATTCCATTTACAGATCAATTCCCTTCTACCGCTTTCTTTGGCCGGGATCCCAGCTGAAAGAATGGAAAGCTGGGGATGGATGCAGTTCTACAATTACGTAAAACTCAAAGAGGGAGCAAATGCAGGGGCCCTGGAAGCCAAATTTCAACCCCTGGTGCATCAAAAGACGCAGGAATTTTCAGATGGCCGGGAGACTAACCATAAGGTGTACCTGCAACCGCTGCACAAGATCCATCTTTATTCTTCCAATTTTGTTTATGATAATGCCAAAAGAGGGAATATCACTTATTTACGGGCCCTAACCTTTATCGCTATTTTCATTTTATTAATTGCCTGTTTCAATTTCATCAATCTTGCTACCGCAAAATCTCTGCAAAGAGCCAAAGAGGTTGGGGTAAGAAAATCTATTGGAGCCAACCGAAAGCAGTTGATCTTTCAATTTATTGGGGAAACAGTTTTCCTTACGTTGATAAGTATAGTTTTGTCGCTTATACTCACTCTAATTTTATTACCCTGGCTTAACGAATTCACCGGGAAAGAAATTGAGTATTCCATATTCACAGATCCATTATTATTGTTGATCTTTTTTGGCCTAACCCTTACTGTTGGCATACTTGCCGGTATTTACCCGGCACTGGTATTATCTAATTTTAAACCTGTTAAGGTTCTTAAAGGTTCGGTTTTAGGTGACCATGAACCGGGAAAGATCCCTTTTTTACGTCACGGCCTGGTGGTGGTTCAGTTCACTCTTTCAGTGCTATTGATCATAAGTGCCATTGTAGTTTATAATCAGGTGAATTACCTGCACAATAAGGATCTTGGATTTAATAAGGACCAGATCATGTTCTTTCCTCTTCGTGGCGCGAATATGCAAGCCAATAAAGAATCTTTTAAAATGCAACTGGAGCAGCTTCCGGGGGTTTCATCGGTCTCTATGGGTTATGGATTTCCAGGGGATGCGGTTGCAGGAGATGGAATTAAAGTGCACAGGGACGGAAAGATAGAGCAGCAAAGCGCTACCCAGCTGATGGTGGACTTTGACTACATAGAAACCCTGGGCATAGAGATGGTTGCCGGACGGCCTTTTTCCAAAGAAATGGGTACTGATGCGGACAATGCTTTTATCATCAATGAAACTGCTGTGAAAAATCTGGGTTATGATACTCCGGAGAATGCACTAGGACAAAAGTTATCCTGGAATATATGGAACAATGTAAATCCAGATTCGATCAAAGAAGGGCAGGTAATAGGAATTGTAAAGGATTTTAACTACAAAAGCCTCTATGAAAAGGTGGAGACAACGGTGCTGCAAATATTCCCACCGGCTGCTTCAAAAGTGGCAGTAAAAATGGAATCGGCCAATATTGGCAATACCATAGATAAGGTAGAAGGAGTATGGAATACCTTTTCACCGGACTATCCTCTGGAATACAGGTTCCTTGACGACAGCTTTGAGAAAATGTACCTGGCAGAGGATAAACTAAAAACCTTACTTGGGATATTTACAGGACTGGCCATTTTTGTTGGATGTTTAGGATTATTTGGTCTTGCAGCTTTTTCTGCTGAAAGGAGAAAAAGGGAGATTGGAATTAGAAAGGTACTGGGTGCCAGTGTGGAGAATATAGTAGTTCTTATGTCCAAAGATTTTGTAAAGCTGGTCATTATTTCCCTGGTCATTGCCTCTCCCATTGCCTGGTATTTTATGAACGGCTGGCTTCAGGACTTTGCCTACAGGATCAATATTGGCTGGTATGTTTTTGCCGTGGCAGGTGTTACCGCAATTGGAATAGCTCTTATTACAGTAGGATTTCATGCTGTCAGGGCAGCAATGGGAAATCCGGTTAAGAATATAAGAACGGAATAGGCCCCCTAACCCCCTAAGGGGGAATAAAAAAGGAATAAAACGATCGAAAATATAGTATAATGATCAGGCAAAGTTTCAAGCAAATAATTCGGAATCTCTTAAAGCATAAGAGCTTTACATTGATTAATCTTTTAGGGCTTTCCCTGGGGATCGCAGCTGTGGTTGTATTATTCTTAATCGCTCAATATGAGAACAGCTTTGATGGTTTTCATTCAGATAGCGATGATGTCTATCGCCTGGTAAGCCAGCGGGAGAGACCAGATGATATTGAGTACAATGCAACAGTTCCTTATCCCGCAGGGAGATTTCTTCGCGATGAGGTTCCCGGAGTGAAGGCCACGCAAATCCATTTTTCAAGCAATAAACAGGTGCAGGTAGCCAGGCAGGATCCCTTTCTTTTGGAAAATGTGGTTTTTGCAGATTCTCTTTTCTTTGATGTGCTTGATTTTGCTGAGGTCAATAATTTCTGGATCGCAGGCAATCCGCAAACCGCTTTAAGTGTTCCTAATACCGCAGTGCTTACCGAAACCAGTGCCAAAGAAATGTTTGGGGACAGTAACCCTATGGGAGAAAGTTTTAAGCTGGATAATAAGGTCGAGCTGGAAGTTGTTGGAATAATAAAGGATGTACCCCGGGTTAGCCATTTACCAATTTCAATACTCGTGTCCTATTCTTCATTAAACCCGAACCTAATTGGAGGTTTGGATATAGAAAGCTGGGAATTTACTTCCGGGGGGTATACTTATGTTCGGTTAAACGATCAACAGAAACCTTCAAATCTGGAGTCCGCTTTTCAGGCGATGGTCCAGCGACGAACTACTACAGAGTCATCCAGGAAGGAAAAAATGTATTTGCAGCCCATATCACAAATCCATTTTGACCCATCATTTGAAGGCAGCAATCCTTCTTATACCGTTAGTTCCAGGTATCTAACAATGCTAATTTTACTGGGAGGATTTATACTTCTTATAGCCTGCGTAAATTACGTAAACCTTTCTACTTCCTTTGCCTTTACCAAGAGCAAAGAAGTAGGGATACGTAAAACCATAGGCGCTTCCAAAAAACAATTGTTCTTTCATTATATGCTGGAAACTTTTGTACTCACTGCATTCGCAGCGATAATAGGAGTACTGCTGGCAGCTTTATTTATCCCAACCGTGAATAGCATACTGGGAAAATCTGTTTCCATTCTCTCTATTCTGGATCCCGTATTTATTTTTGGAGCATTCGTGGGTATAATTTTGATCTCTTTTATTTCCGGGGTCTATCCCGCGATGATTCTTTCCGGTTTTAATCCTGTGAGTTCTTTGAAGAACCAGCTTGCGATGCCGGGAAAATCCTCGGTAATACTGCGAAAGGGACTGGTAGTTTTTCAGTTCACCACTTCCATCGCACTTATCATTTGTACTTTGGTGATTTCCCGGCAAATGGAATTTTTTCAGCAAAAGGAACTCGGTTTTAATAAGGAAGCGGTTATTGAAGTGCGCCTTCCCACTCAGGATAGCCTTAAAAGAGAAAATTTCAGAAATCTTATTCAGAATAAACCCGGGGTACAGCAAATATCATTTTGCCTTGGAGCTCCAATTTCCGGTAGCGGACTTGGAGTAAGCCTAAAGGCTGCACAGCTTCCGGGAGATGTGGAATATACCACCCGGGTGATCCCCAGCGATGATAATTATAAGGATAC
>DATHWA010000051.1:0-6523 GCA_035461025.1 Gillisia sp.
CCTAAATATGTCCAGGCGGCAGTTAATACACTCTCGTAGTAATTACTTTCATATCTAAAAAAAGAATTTTCCCAAACTTTACCGTCTGGGAAAATTTCATAAAGATAAAATATATAAGGTGAAAATGATATTAAAAAAGCTATAATACTACCCGTGAGCAGGAACTTTGATCGTTCTTTTGTCGACAGCTTGTTTTTCGATTTTCGTATCATTATTATTGTTTTCAGTATTTGAAGTTACAAAAAAAGTTGCTCCAAAGATTGCTGCTGCGAAAAGTACTGCTTTAATTTTCATAATGTATAGGTTTTATTGTGATTGTTTCGTTTGATTTCTGAAGCAAACCTATACAATTATAAAATGCTAATACTTACTACTTTAATCGTACCTTTGCACGCTTTTTTTGGGCACAAAAGGGCCGTATTTCCTGGAGTTTTACTTTCCAAAAATAAGCTAAAATTCAACAATTTTCGTTGAAGAACTAAAATTTCAAAACTGCCCCTTTCACATACTTAAAAAATGTGGTAGATTTCTTACAATTACTTTTCTGCGCCCCTTACGCCACAATTTTAAATCGTTAACAAAACTTTAACTTTCTGGAGCCGTTTTCAAGAACCCGTATTTCCAGTTTTTGCATGTCATCGTCAAGTAACTTTTCAATTTTTTGTGGCCATTCAATCAATTTCCAGGAATTGGTATTGAGATAATCTTCAATACCCATATCCAGGGCTTCAGCTTCATCTTCTATGCGATAAAAATCGAAATGAAAGATGCGGTCCTCTGCTGTTTGATATTCGTTAACCAATGAGAAGGTTGGGCTGGAAGCCTGATCTGGCGCCCCAAGCGCCTTAACAAGTGCCTTTATGAGGGTGGTTTTCCCGGCCCCCATGTCCCCGTAAAATAATAGTGTTTTGCACTTTACTTTGGAAAGTAATTGCACAGCTATACTATCAATTTCTGACAGCTCGTAGGTTAAGCTCATTCAAATTTAGATTTATTAGGCGCCGTAAATATATGTAATATATTCTTATCTAGGGGATAAGACCACAAACGGGATGATCATTTCCTCCATTGAAACCCCTCCATGCTGGTAGGTGTTCTTAAAATAATTCACATAATAATTGTAATTATTAGGGTAAGCAAAAAACATGTCCCCCTTGGCAAATATGAAAGAGCTGCTCATATTAAGGGTGGGTAAATGGATTGTTTGAGGATCTTTCGCTGCAAGAACGTCTTTATCCTCATACGTTAGGCTCTTTCCGGTCTTATATCTTAAATTGAGACTGGTATTCTTGTCTCCAATAACTTTAGATGGGGTCTTCACATTAATAGTCCCGTGATCTGTAGTAAGGATCAATTTAAAGCCGGCCTGCTGTGCCTGCTGGATGATCTCTATTAACGGAGAGTTTTTAAACCAGCTTTGAGTAAGAGAACGATAGGATTTATCATTGGAAGCGAGTTCTTTGATCACTTCCATTTCTGTCTTGGAATGCGAGAGCATATCCACAAAATTATATACCACTACCGTAAGGTCGTTCTCTTTTTGAGTTTTAAAATTCTCTACCAGTTTCTTTCCAGCTTTTAAACTGGAAATCTTATGGTATTCATATTTAATATCAGATCCAAGACGTTTCAATTGAGAGGCTAAAAATTCTTCTTCAAAAAGATTCTTTCCGCCTTCATCTGTATCATTTAGCCAGTATTTAGGAAACAATTTTTCCATATCACTGGGCATTAATCCGCTGAAGATCGCATTACGGGCGTATTGTGTTGCAGTAGGCAGTATACTATAATAAGGTAATTCCTGCTCCTTCTTATAATAGTTGTTTATCGTGGCTTCAAATGACTTCCACTGGTCATAACGTAAATTATCTACCACTACCAATAAGGTAGGTTTGCTTTTACTTATCTCAGGAAGGATCCTTGTTTTAAAAAGGGTATGGGACATAACCGGAGCATCTGCATCCTTTTCAAACCAATGCGGATAGTTTTTATCAATAAATTTACAGAACTGGTTGTTAGCTTCAGTTTTTTGACTCTCCAGGATCTCAAACATGCCGCTGTCCTCAATTCCCTCCAGCTGCATTTCCCAATAGATCAAACGTTGGTAAAGCTCTGCCCAGCCTTCATAAGAATTAATGGAGGACATATCCATAGCGATCTTTCTGAATTCCTGCTGGTAGTTGGAAGTAGTTTTTTCTGTTATCAGGCGGGAGTGGTCCAGGTTTTTCTTCAGGCTTAATAAAATCTGATGAGGATTTACGGGTTTAATGAGGTAATCGGCTATTTTGGAGCCTATCGCATCTTCCATGATATATTCTTCCTCACTCTTAGTGATCATCACAATAGGGATCTCAGTTCTTTTCTCTTTGATTTCAGAAAGGGTTTCCAGGCCGGTTAGTCCGGGCATATTCTCATCCAGAAAGACAATATCAAAATTTTGTTTATCTATTTCTTCCACAGCTTCCATCCCACTTTTACAGGTAGTAACTTCATAATTTTTGGATTCCAGAAACATTATATGAGGCTTAAGCAAATCTATTTCATCATCTGCCCAAAGTATTTTTATCTTATTCATTTATGTATATTTTAATTGCCATTTGCCGGTTTCATTGTAGAGCTACCGGCTTTTAATTTTACAAATGCCCATTATGGGCTTCATATATGTATATTTGTTTCTCATTTAAAGGATTTAAACTTTGGCCCTTAAAACGAAACTAAAAATATTTAACGATCCAATTTACGGTTTTATTACCATTCCAAGTGACCACATTTTCCGGATCATTGCACATCCTTACTTTCAAAGATTACGCCGTATTTCTCAAATGGGGATGTCATACCTGGTCTATCCCGGGGCACATCATACCAGGTTTCATCATGCTTTGGGGAGCCTTCACCTTATGCAAAAGGCAGTAGATATTCTTAGAATTAAAGGGGTGGAAATTTCTGAAGAGGAAGAAGAAGCCTTGTATACCGCCATTTTGCTTCACGATATTGGACATGGGCCATTCTCTCATGCAATGGAGCACAGCATTGTAGAAGGGGTCTCCCATGAGTGTATTTCCCTTCTATTTATGGAGGAAATGAATGAGGAGTTTAACCAAAGTTTAACGCTTGGCATAGAAATCTTTAAAGGAACATATGGCAGGAAATTTATGAATCAGCTGGTGTCAAGTCAACTGGACATGGATAGGCTGGATTACCTTAAAAGAGACAGTTTCTATACCGGGGTGGCAGAGGGTAACATTAACAGTGAGCGTATAATCACCATGCTCAATGTTGTGGATGATCAACTGGTTGTGGAAGAAAAGGGAATCTATTCTGTAGAAAAATTTCTCGTCGCACGCAGGTTGATGTACTGGCAGGTTTATTTACATAAAACAGGAGTTGCGGCAGAGCAGTTACTTATAAGAGTACTTAAGAGAGCAAAGGAACTTATAGATAATGGGGTGAAACTTGAATGCAGTAAGCCTTTCGCGTTTTTTCTTAATAATAAGATAAGCCTGGAACAGTTTGACAGCAGAGTTTTAAAAACCTTTTCAAGGCTGGACGATTATGATATAATTTCAGCTATGAAAATATGGACAGAACATCCGGATTTTGTGCTGAGTAATCTTAGCGAAATGCTTTTGAACCGAAATCTTTTAAAAGTTAAGCTGAAGAAAAAACCTGTGCCGGAAGAAAAGTTGGAGAAGCACAGATTAAAGGTGCAGGAAAAATACGCTTTAACTGAAGCCGAAGCAAACTACTTTGTATTCTCCGGTGAGATCTTCAATATTGCTTATTCCACGGGACCCAACAAAATAAGGATCCTACATACTAACGGAAAGGTTAGTGATGTAGCAAAGGCATCAGATCAATTAAACCTTAAGGCATTGTCCCGCCCTGTGACCAAATATTATATCTGTTATCCAAAGACCAAAGATTAAACCATTTTTTTTACTTTTGCCAGCATGAAGTTCAAAGCATCACAAATTGCCGAAATTTTAAATGGAACTGTTGACGGGAATCCTGAGACTGAAGTAGACAAACTGGCAAAAATTGAAGAAGGTACAGAGGGTTCCCTTACTTTCCTTAGTAATCCCAAGTATACCTCTTATATATATTCCACGAACGCATCTATCGCTATTGTTAAAGACACCTTTAAAATAGAGGAAAAAATCAATACCACTTTAATAAGGGTAAAGGACCCTTATAAGGCATTTTCTACCCTGCTTGAATATTACAACCAGGTAAAACTTAATAAGAGCGGAATTGAGGAACCAAATTTTATAAGCGATACTGCGATTTTGGGCGAAAATCTTTATTTGGGAGCATTTACTTATATTGGTAAAAATGTAAAGATTGGAGATGATGTAAAGATATACCCTAATTGTTATATTGGTGACAATGTTACCGTTGGAAATAATACAGTGATCTTTGCCGGAGTAAAAGTGTATTCTGAAACGATTATAGGTGCAGATTGTGTATTACATGGAGGTGTAGTTATAGGCGCCGATGGATTTGGATTTTCACCGGCTGAATCCGGGGAGTACTCCAAAGTACCTCAAATAGGAAATGTGATTATTGGGGATATGGTAGATATTGGTGCGGGAACAACTATAGACCGCGCCACCCTTGGATCTACTATTATAAAGAATGGAGTAAAAATAGATAACCAGGTACAAATAGCTCATAATGTTGAAATAGGAGAGCATACTGCTATTGCTGCGCAAACCGGAATCGCAGGATCTACCAAAATTGGCAAAAATTGCCTTATAGGCGGGCAGGTAGGTATTGCAGGTCATTTGATCATTGGGAATAATGTAAAGGTACAGGCGCAATCCGGAATAGGTCGAAATATTCCGGATGGGGAAGCCATACAGGGTTCTCCTTCATTTGGATATAATGATTTCAATAAATCCTATGTCCACTTTAAGAATCTTCCCAAGATCATAGATAGATTAAACCAATTAGAAAAAAAACAAAATAATGGCTGAAAATCCTATTAAACAGCGTACCATTCGCAAAGAAGTCTCTTTAGAGGGAGTGGGACTTCATACCGGGAAAAATGTAAAACTTACTTTTAAACCTGCACCTGTCAACACAGGATACGTCTTCCAGCGCACAGATCTTGACGGGGAACCAATTGTAGAGGCAGATGCTGCGTATGTAGTCAACACCCAGCGGGGTACGAATCTGGAAAAGAACGGGGTTACCATTCAAACTTCAGAACATGTGCTTGCTGCATGTGTGGGCCTTGATATTGATAATATTATTATCGCAATAGATTCGTCTGAGCCACCAATAATGGATGGATCATCCAAGTTTTTTGTACAGGCGCTGGATGAGGCAGGAATCGAAGAACAGGACGAAGACAGGGAAGAGTTTGTGATTGACGAGGTTATTACCTATCGTTGTGAAAAATCCGGAAGTGAGATAATCGCAATGCCTGCAGATAATTATCAGGTAACTACAATGGTAGACTTTGGCACTAAGGTACTGGGAACCCAGAATGCCAGCATTCAGGATCTATCAGAATTTAAAAATGAAATTGCAGATGCCCGCACTTTCAGCTTCCTGCACGAAATTGAGATGTTGCTGGAAAATGGTCTTATAAAAGGAGGTGACCTTAACAATGCTATTGTTTATGTAGATAAGGAGCTAAGTCCCGAGACAATGGATAAGTTAAGAGTGGCTTTCAAGAAGGATAATATTTCAGTTAAACCAAACGGAATACTGGACAATCTTACCCTGCATCATCCAAACGAAGCCGCAAGACATAAACTGTTGGATGTTCTGGGAGACCTTGCATTGATAGGAACCAAAATAAGGGGGAAGATCATTGCAACCAAGCCGGGTCACCAGGTGAACACGGAGTTTGCAAAAAAACTTTCTAAGATCATCAAGGCAGAGAAGCGTAATAACATGCCAAAAATAGATTATGATAAGCCACCTTTGATGGATGTCAATGATATAATGAATACGCTTCCTCACAGGCCTCCTTTCTTACTGGTAGATAAAATTTACAGTATCACTGAAACCTGTGTGATAGGAATGAAAAATGTAACCATGAACGAGCCATTTTTTGTGGGACATTTTCCCGGAAAACCGGTTATGCCGGGGGTTCTTCAGGTAGAAGCTATGGCACAAACAGGAGGTATCCTCGCATTGAAATCTGTCCCGGATCCTGAGAATTACCTTACCTATTTTATGAAAATAGATAATGTGAAGTTCAAGCAGCAGGTAGTTCCCGGAGATACCTTAATTTTTAAACTTGAATTACTGGCGCCTATCCGTCGTGGTATATGCCAGATGCAGGGTTATGCCTATGTAAACGGCAAACTTGCCACAGAAGCCATTTTAATGGCCCAAATTGTAAAATCTAAATAATATAAAATGAACCAACCTTTAGCATATGTTCATCCCGGAGCCAAAATAGCCAAGAATGTGGTTATTGAACCTTTTACCACAATTCATAATGATGTGGTTATTGGAGAGGGATCCTGGATTGGTTCAAATGTAACTATAATGGAAGGGGCCCGTA
>DATHWA010000052.1:0-4269 GCA_035461025.1 Gillisia sp.
ATTTTACCGTTCATCGACAAACTACATACTTATTCCTACAAATTCCTACAATTCTTAATTAATGTCAAAAATCGCCACTGTGCTTTCAGGCACAAAATATTTAAGCATTTAATCGGGTGTTTTTTTTTAGCTGATATATAACTTAACTAACGGCACCAGGCCTTAATCTATAGGTTAATTACATTGTTGTCCGGTGAAAGAGTCTAGACCGCCTAGGCTGCTGGAATCTAGAACCTAGACTAAAATCTATGTAGCTGGAAATAGTCACTTACATTCTTTTGCATAAATTGAAATTCCATGAACTTTTTTAGATTCAAAACCACCCTCTGGTCCAGGTTGATATACCCTCTGACTTGATATAGAAAGCGTTAAAGAAGATTTCACTTAATTTAATCGGACAACAATGGGTTAATTATTAGCATTCTGGTCTTACTGGTAGAAATATTAAGAGACCTCATTCTTCAATTCAACGCTTTGGACAAGTTCTGACTTTCTATTTTATGATTTTATGGCTTTCCCATTTTCAGATTAAAACAAAAAAAATGGATGAAGTAGGTTCATCCATTTTTAAACTTATTTTCACCTTGGGGCAAATGAAAATAAAATTTGATTTAAGTAGTTTTTCGTTGGGGCAAAAAAAGATTAAATCGTTGATTCAAGTATTTTTTTGTTGGGGCAAAAAAAGATTAAACCGTTATTAATACTTCAAAGATAATCGAATAATTCAATCTGCCAAAAAAAATATGCATTTAATCTTGTTAATTTACCTTTAGTCGACAAAATGCATTATAATTCCTACAAATTCCTACAATAAGAAGCCCTCTTTACTATTTTAAGATTAAAAGTTTTACATAACTTTAGCCCTGCTTTAAACAGCCGCAATAATTGGAAACCGACGAGGATTTACTAATCAACAGACTTAAAGATTCATCTACCCGCAATGAGGCATTCCGGGAGCTGCTGGGGCTATATAAAGAAAGATTGTACTGGCACCTGCGCAACATGGTGAAGGATCATAACGATACAGATGACATCCTTCAAAACACTTTCATTAAAATTTACAGGAATATTGATAAGTTTAAAGGTGAAAGTAAACTCTATTCCTGGATGTACCGGATAGCCACCAATGAGGCAATAACATTTTTGAATAAAAAATCCCGCTCTCTGCAAATTTCATCAGAAGAACTTCAAAATAATCTAATTGAAAATATTGAGAGCGATGTATATTTCGAAGGAGATGAAATACAATTAAAATTACAAAGAGCCATTGCTTCGTTACCTCAAAAACAGCAACAGGTATTTAATATGAAGTATTTCCAGGAGCTTAAATATCGCGAAATGTCAGAAATTCTGGAAACAAGTGAAGGAGCCCTTAAGGCCTCCTATCATATAGCTGCAAAAAAAATTGAGGAATTTTTAAAAAGCAATTAAACCATTGTTAAGATATTTAGTCAAATAACCAAATGAAAAAGAATAAGTTACCATATCCACAAAATGCAGGCTTTAAAGTCCCGGAAAATTATTTTCAGGATTTTGAGGCCCAATTGATGCGTAAGGTAACAGGCGACAATATGCTGGATAATTCTTACAAAGGCAAGCCAGGATTTGGGATTCCAAAAGACTACTTCAGTAAGCTGGACGAGAAAATTATTGGTGAACTGGAACTTTCTGCTCCGGTGGTTAAGGTTATTCCGTTATGGAAGAAAAAGATAGTTTATTATTCAACTGCAGTTGCAGCGGTTTTTCTTGCAATTATTTCCACCGTTTTGTTTAACCCTGTCCTGCCTGAATATTCAATTGAGACTGTTGAACTGGCGGCAATAGAAGAATATATTGATCGGGGTTATATTGACCTTAATTTTAATGAGATCTCTGCCTTTATTACAGAAGAAGGTTACGCTGCAGATAATTTTAACACCTCAGACCTAAGCGATGAGGAAATGCTGGATTACTTAAACGAAAATATTGAAGATCCGGAAACGTTATTTGATTAAATATGAGAAAACTATTATTTATTTTAAGCTTCTTTCTCACAGTATTTTCAGGGCTGCAGGCTCAGGAAAAGCACGATCGTGAGCACCACAGGGAGAAGATCAAAGCCCTGAAGGTAGCTTACATCACAGAAGAGCTGAATATGGATACCAAACTTGCTCAAAAATTCTGGCCCATTTACAACCGGTATGAAGAGCAAAAACGTGAGTTACACCGCAGGGAACATATAGACCTTGAGGATGCAGAAAATTTTTCTGAACCACAAGCCCAGGAAATGCTTAAAGAATATATCGCCGTGGAACGGGAGGAATATGTGATCAAAAAACAATTGTTTGCAGATCTTGGTAAGATTCTTACTGCAAAAGAGATAATTAAACTCCATAAGCTGGAAGCAGATTTCAATAAAAAACTACTTAAAGAATATCGCACAAGGAAGGAAGCGAAGAAGAATAATTAACTATCCCTACAGATTTCCCTCCAATTTTTGGATGAGGAATAATTTATCCGGCAGGTGAATATCTGCCGGATTTTTTATTGTTTAAACCTCAGTAATGCTATTCTATTCTTTCCACCCGCATAGGCCGTGGAATCGTTGAGGAACCTTATGGTATAAAAACTCTCATCGCTTAAGTTTTCCCAGTTCTCCCCACCGTCATTGGAATAAGAAATCCCTGTGAATCCTACAGCTACCACTCCCCTTGCATCTGTGTTGGGAATATATCTTACACTACTTTTATACCCCGGGTCTTTACCGTCACTAACTAGTTTCCAGGTTTTACCGCCATCTTTAGTGATGGCCTTATTCCCTGTATTTCCTTCAGGACTGGTGTAATCCCCTCCAATGATAATTCCGCTTTTTTCATCATAAAAATCGATGCTGTATCCTCCGGTTGTGGAAGTTCCCTGAATGAGCGGTGTATCATATACCTCCCAGTTCTGTCCCTTATTCGGAGAATAGAAAACCCTTGATCTCATTCCGCCGCTAAGGATCCAGGTATGATCATTCACCACTGCTATATTGGAATTGCTGGCTGCAAATGCAGCCTCCCCCTCCCCAGCTGGAGGTAACTGTTCGCAGGAAAGTTTCTTCCAGGTTTGTCCGCCGTCCCGGGTGATTATAATAGACAGGCAACTCTCTGTAGGATCTCCCATGGCTATTCCTTCCTTGTCATTCCAAAATGTCATTGCGTCATAGAAAACATTTTCATGTTCTTCTTTATAAACAAGTTCCATTCTTCCTGTATCGCCGGTCTTATATAATAAGGCCGGGTTACCAACGCTTAGCATAAAAAAATCGTCACTTGTGCTGGCGACCGCCCTGAATTCTGGCCTAACTGTGTCGTACTCCTGCACATTGGTGCGCACCACCCCGGCCTGGGAATCGTATAGCCCATAAATACCATTATTGGCCGCAAAGGCAAGGTTCCTGCCCATAATCTCAATGGCCCTTACGCTTATCGAATCTTCCAGAAGCACTTCTACCTCCACATCAACAAAAGATCGTTTTTCGTTTGAACTACAACCAATTAATATTAAAACAAATAAATAGGGGATTGCTTTCATTCTTAGAATTTGGTCCAAATATAAAATATTAGGCGGCAAAATTAAGTACCTTTGCAGCCTTATAGAAAAAATATGCGCTTACACAGGAATTTAGTATTTGCAACCATTGATGCCCTTTCAGAAATTTTTAATGATGGTAAATATGCAGATAAAGTAATAGAGAAGACTTTAAAAAGAGATAAACGCTGGGGTTCCCGCGACCGTAGTTTCATAGCTGAAACTACTTACGACATAGTAAGATGGAAACGCCTGTATGCGGAGATTGCTGAAGTGAAGGCACCTTATTCCCGTGAAAACCTTTTTAGGATTTTTGCGGTATGGGCTACCCTTAGAGGGGTACAGTTACCGGACTGGAAACAAATAGAACCAACTCCTTCCCGAAGGATCAAAGGGAAGTTTGATGAACTTAGCCAAATTAGAAAGTACAGGGAATCTGTGCCGGACTGGATGGATGAGCTTGGAGTTAAAGAACTTGGGGAGAAAGTGTGGGAAAAAGAAATACATGCCCTTAACCAGCAGGCGCCAGTTGTGCTTCGTACCAATACTTTAAAAACTACCCGTGATAATCTAAGAAGTGCATTAAAGGATGAAGGGATTAATGCAGAGCCGGTAAAAGGTTTCCCTGAAGCTTTACAACTGGAGGAAAGAGCAAACGTATTTAAAACCGAAGCTTTCAAAAATGGCTTTTTTGAAGTACAGGATGCATCCTCGCAG